>DASQOS010000098.1:0-2932 GCA_035644375.1 Rhizobacter sp. | reverse complement strand
AGCCGATGAACAGGTCGCAGGCGTAGTGGCCCGCCGCCTGGCAGAACGCGCGATGGCTTCGCAGCGAGCCGTCGGCGCCGGTGAAGAACACGTCGGAGCGCGCGCGGATGTAGTCCTCCATGCCGAGCTCGGAACCGAACGAGTGGATGCGTTCGACCCAGCCGGCTTCGATCGCCGGGATCAGCGCCGGATGCGGATTGAGCGCCCACTGGCTGCAGATCTTGCCTTTGAGTCCCAGCGACTCGCCGTAGGTGGGCAACAGCAGCTCGATCGCCGCGGTGTCGAAGCCGATGCCGTGGTTCAGGCGCTGCACGCCGTACTCGGCATAAATGCCCTTGATGGCCATCATGGCCATCAGCACCTGGATCTCGGAGATCAGCGCCGGGTCGCGCGTGAACAACGGCTCGATCAGATGCGGCGTCGGCGCGAGCACGACAAAGTCGACCCAGCCGGCCGGCACGTCGACACGCGGCAGCATGTCGGCGTAGTCGTTGACCTGCGCGATCACGATGCCGCCGCTGAAGGCCGTGGCCTCGACGATGGCCGGCGTGTCTTCGGTGTTCGGCCCGGTGTACAGGTTGCCCAGCGCATCGGCCGACTGCGCCGCGATCAGCGAGACCTTCGGTGTCAGGTCGACAAAGTAGCGGCCGAACAATTCGAGGTAGGTGTGGATCGCGCCGATCTGCAGCTTGCCCTGCGACACGAGCTGCGCCAGGCGCCCGCTTTGCGGCCCGGAGAACGAGAAATCGAGCTGGCTCGCGATGCCGTTCTCGAACACGTCCAGGTGCTCGGGCAGCGCCAGCACCGACTGCACCATGTGCAGGTCGTGCACGCGCTGCACGTCCACCTGCACCAGCGAGCGCGCCAGAAAGTCGGCCTGCTTCTGGTTGTTGCCTTCCAGGCAGACGCGGTCGAAGGGCTCGATCGCGGCATTCAGCAGATCGACGATGCGATCGGTGGCCACGTGTTTGCCTTGCAGGTTTCCGCCCAGCGCCTCGGCCACGCGCTCGAGCCGCCGCTGGCGGTTGACGGCCCGGCTGTGGCGGGCCGCGGCGGGCAAGGGCGTGTTCATTTGGCGGCGACCTTGCCCATCACGAGGTCGGGCAAGGCCGTGGCAATGCCGGGAACGATGCAGATCAGCAGCACCGACAGCAGCATCAGCAGCACGAACGGCATCACGCCCCAGATGATCTGCTTGAGCGGAATGTCGGGCGCGATGTTCTTGATGACGAAGATGTTCAACCCGACCGGCGGGTGGATCAGCCCGGTCTCCATCACGATGGTCATCAGGATGCCGAACCAGATCAGGTCGAAGCCCGCGGCCTTCAGCGGCGGCAGGATGATGGGCGCGGTCATCAGGATGATGCTGACCGGCGGCAAGAAGAAGCCGAGCACGATCACCATCAGCAGCACTGCCGCGAGCAGCAGCCATTTGGACAGCTGCATCTCGACGATCCACAGCGCCACCGACTGGCTGATGTGCAGGTAGCTCATCACGTAAGAAAACAGCAGCGACATGCCGATGATGAACATCAGCATCGTCGATTCCTTCAGCGTGGCGCTGAGGATCGGCGCCACGTCCTTCGGGCGCCACACGCCATAGATCACCGCGATCAACAGCAGCGCCAGCACCGCGCCCAGGCCGGCGGTCTCGGACGGCGTGGCAAAGCCGCCGTACAGCGCCGCCATCACGCCGACCAGCAGCAGCACGAAGGGCACGACGCGCGGCAGCATCTCGAACTTCTGGCGCGTGCTGAAGCTTTCTTTGTCGAGCAGCGGCGAATGCGTGCCCGAGCGCTCGCAGGCCCGCTTGGCGACGGCGTGTTCATGGCGGTAGTGCACAGCAGCGTACGCGGAAAACAGGCTGACCAGCAGCAGACCCGGGCCGATGCCGGCGAGGAACAGCCGGCCCAGCGATTGCTCGGCTGCCACCGCATACAGGATCATCGTGATCGACGGCGGCAGCAGGATGCCCAGCGTGCCGCCGGCCGCGATGATGCCGGCCGCAAAGCCCGGCGAATAACCGCGCTTGCGCATCTCCGGAATGCCGGCGTTGCCGATGGCCGAGCAGGTGGCCGGGCTGGACCCGGCCATCGCGGCGAACAGCGCACAGGCGAACACGTTGGCAATCCCCAGGCCGCCGGGAATGCGCCCCATCCACACATGCATCGCGGCGTACAGGTCTTGCGCCGCGCGCGACCGGCCGATGGCCGCACCCTTCAGGATGAACAGCGGAATCGACAGCAGCGTGATGCTGGCCATTTCTTCGTAGACGTTCTGCGTCACCGTGTCGAGCGACGCGGCCGGCATGAAGAGGTACATGAACAGCACCGCCACGCCGCCGAGCGCGAACGCGATCGGCGCGCCCGAGAACATGAAGATCAGCGTGGCGACTCCAAAGAACAAGCCGAGCGACAACATGCTCATTGAGGAATCTTTTTCTTGTTGCGCAAGCCGTTGATTCGCGCCGTCAACTGCACCAGCAACTGCGAGCTGAGCAAGGTCATGCCCAGCGCCATCAGCCCGTAGGGAATCCACAGCGGCGGCGCCCACGACGACGAGGTGGTCTGGCCGTCGGCCCAGGCCTCGTGGAACAGCGTCCACGATTTCCACGCGAAGAAGGCGCAGAACAGCAGGCACATCAGATCGACCAGCATCAGGCGCCAGCGGTTCAGCGACGTGGGCAGCAGGCCGGCGATGGCCTCGATGCCGACATGGCCGCGCAGCGACTGCACGAAAGCCGAACACAGGAAGGTCGCACCGACCAGGCAGAACACCGCGGCCTCGTCCTGCCAGTCGGTGGATGCCTTGAGCCAATAGCGCGAGAACACGCTGCAGGTCAACACCAGCGACGCGGTCAGCAGCGCCAGCATGCCGACTGCGACCATCGCCCGGTTGATCCGGAGCAGCGCCCGGGCCAGCGGCTGCAGCA
>DASQOS010000097.1:0-7446 GCA_035644375.1 Rhizobacter sp. | reverse complement strand
GCGCTGGCCTTGCGCGATGAAGTGGTCGACCTGCAAACCGCCGGCATCGCGGTGATCCAGATCGACGAGCCCGCGTTCCGCGAAGGCCTGCCGCTGCGCAAGGCCGACTGGCCTGCGTACCTGGAATGGGCGGCGCGTGCGTTTCGCGTCTCGGCCAGCGGCGTGCGCGACGACACGCAAATCCACACCCACATGTGTTATTCGGAGTTCAACGACATCCTGCCGTCGATTGCCGCCATGGACGCCGACGTGATCACCATCGAGACCTCGCGCTCGCAAATGGAGCTGCTGCGCGGCTTTGGCGACTTTGCCTACCCGAACGAGATCGGCCCCGGCGTGTACGACATCCATTCACCGCGCGTGCCCGATGCCGACGAAATGCTGGTGCTGCTGCGCAAGGCGCGCGAGGTCATCCCGGACGACCGCCTGTGGGTCAACCCAGACTGCGGCCTGAAGACGCGCGGCTGGGACGAGACGCGCGGCGCACTGAAGAACATGGTGCAGGCGGCGCATGCGCTGCGCAGCGAGGCGGCCCGGCAAAAGTGAGCAGGTCGGCGTTGGGCTCAGGGCTTGACCGGCTCGGCGACAAAACCGATCCGGTTGAGCCCGGCTTTTTGCACCGTGCCGATCAGCTCGGCCACCTGGCCGTAGGGCACGCTCTTGTCGGCGCGCAATTGAACCTCGGTCTGCGGGTTCTTGGTGGCGGCCAGCGCCACCCGTTTGGCAAATGCATCGGCCGTCAGCGCTTCGTCGCCGATGTAGAGCTGGCCCTTGGGGTCGATGGACACCGAGATGAAGGCCGCGGTGTCGCCGGCCGTGGCCGCGTCGGTCTTCGGCAGGTCGAGCTTCAGGCTCGCGGTCATCAGCGGTGCGGTGATCATGAAGATCACCAGCAGCACCAGCATCACGTCGATCAGCGGCGTCATGTTGATGTCGCTCATCGGGGGCGGGCGCGTGCTGCGCTCGAGGCGGCCGAAAGCCATGTCAGTCAGCCGACGGCGGGTTCATGGCTTTGACGCCGCGTCGGTCATCATTTCGCGCAGGTCGTGCGCAAAGCCTTCCAGCGCGGCCTCGCAGGCGCCGACCAGCTTGCCGAACACGTTGTAGGCCAGCACCGCCGGGATCGCCACGGCCAGGCCGGCGGCGGTCATGACCAGCGCTTCACCGACCGGGCCGGACACGCGATCGATGGTGATGGCGCCGGCCGCCGAAATGCTGAGCAACGCGTGATAGATGCCCCACACCGTGCCGAACAAGCCGATGAAGGGCGCCGTGCTGCCGATGGAGGCCAGCAGCACCTGGCCCCATTGCAGGTGGCCCAGCACGGCATGCAGCGCGTCACGCAACCGGCGCGTCAGCTGCGAGTCGATGTGGCCGCGGGCTTCGAGTGTGTCGCCGCTCGGCGTGGCCGTGGCGGCAGACAAAAGCGGGCTCAGCAGGCCTTCGCGGTCGAACGCGGCCAGCTGTTCGCGGCCGACGTCGACCGAGGGCGCCGACCAGAACGCCGCCACGCTGCGCGCGATGTCGAAGCGCGCGCGCCGCAGCAGCCAGCCCTTCCAGAAGATCAGCACCCAGGCGCTGACCGACATCAGCAGCAGCAAACCCGCCACCGCGCAGGTGATGGCGTCGCCCTGCTGCCAGAAACGCGCAAGACTGTTCATGGGGTGGGTGGGGTCAGGCCGAGCACATCGTTCATGCCGAACAAGCCGCGCGAGCGGGTGGCGAGAAAACGCGCCGCGCGCAGGCTGCCCTGCGCATAGGCGACCCGGCTCGAACTCTTGTGCGTGATCTCGACGCGCTCGCCGGTGCCGGCAAACAGCACGGTGTGGTCGCCGACGATGTCGCCACCGCGCACCGTGGCAAAGCCGATGCTGGACGGGTCTCGCGCACCCGTGACGCCTTCACGGGCGTACACCGCGCAGTCTTTCAGGTCGCGGCCCAGCGCCGCGGCCACCACCTCGCCCATCGCCAAGGCCGTGCCGCTGGGCGCGTCGACCTTGTGGCGGTGGTGGGCTTCGATGACCTCGATGTCATAGCCCTCGTTGAGCGCGTGCGCCGCCATGTCCAGCAGGCGCATCACGACATTCACGCCGACGCTCATGTTGGGCGCCATCACGATGCCAATGTGCTGGGCGTGGTCTGCGATTTCCGCCTTCTGCTGCGGCGTGAAACCGGTGGTGCCGATCACCAGGTTGACGCCCAGGGCGCGGCAGGCGGCCGAGTGCGCCAGCGTGCCTTCGGGACGGGTGAAATCGATCAGTACCTGAGCGTTGGCCAAGCCGACGCGCAGATCGGCGGTGATCTGAACACCGCTGGTTTGGCCGAGACAAGCCTGTGCGTCCAGGCCGATGGCGGGACTTTGCGGCAGGTCCAGGGCGCCGGTGAGCACGCAGTCGGTGGTGGCCGAGATCTCTTCGATCAGCATGCGGCCCATGCGGCCCGACGCGCCGGCCACGGCGATTCTCAAAGGCGCACCGGCCTTCGGCAGAGCCGTGTCGGTCACGTGCGGGCCTCGAGCGGCGGGTAGCTGCGTTGCGGGCCTTCGGGCGCCGATGCTGCCGGCTCGGCGGGCGCTGGGGCAGGCAGCGCTTTCATTTGCTCAGGCGTCAGGCTCAAGGGCCGCGGCTTGCCGCTGTTTTTCACGGTATCGATGGAGGCCACGAAATCGCGTTCGCCCGGCAGGTCGGCGGGCGCATCGATGCTTTTCAGTTTGTCGTTGTCGAACAGCACGACCACGGCGCGCTGCTGCGGTTGCGCACCTTGACGCTGGATGGTGAACACGTAGTCCCAGCGGTCGGCGTGAAAGGTGTCGGTCAGCAGCGGCGAGCCGAGGTAGTCGCGCACCTGGGCGCGGCTTTGCCCGGGCTTGACCATGGCCAGCTGTTCCTTGGTCAGCACATTGCCCTGAACCACCTCCACACGGTATGGCGTGATGACCCCGAGAAAGTTGTCACTGGATTGCAGCGACCCGCAGCCGGTGGCCAGCAGGCCCAGCAAGGACAAGGGAATTGGAAGCAGGCGCATGGTGATGGACGTCGCGCGCGGGTGTAGCGCAACCTCGATATGATTCGACGATTCTAGCGGCTGCCTTCCTGGCACAGCACTCGCCGTTCACCGCCTCAGGGCATTCCAGAGAACCGCCATGTCCAATGCCGATGACCTCAAAAGCAGTGGCCTGAAGGCCACCTTGCCGCGCATCAAGATCCTGGAGGTGTTCCAGAACACGACCCAGCGCCACATGACGGCCGAGGACGTGTTCAAGGCGCTGTTGCACGAAGGCGCGGACATCGGTCTGGCGACGGTCTACCGCGTGCTGATGCAGTTCGAGCAGGCGGGGATCCTGTCGCGCAACCATTTCGAGTCCGGCAAGTCGGTTTTCGAGATGAACGAAGGCAAGCACCACGACCACCTGGTATGCCTCGATTGCAGCCGCGTCGAAGAGTTCTACGACCCCGAAATCGAAAAGCGCCAAAAGAGCGTCGCGCACACCCGAGGCTTCGAGCTGCAAGATCACGCCCTCTCCCTCTACGCGGTTTGTACCAAGAAGAACTGCCAGTACAAGACGAAGTAGGCCCCCCAGTCGCTTTCGCTCCTGCCCCCAAGGGGCGCCACCCATTGGCCCGGGGAACCCGTGCCTGGGGCGTGGCTTGATATGCGCTGCGCTTTGCTTGCGCTATTCTGGTTTCTGCATTGCTTTTTGGTGCCGCTCGATGAACTCGCGGTAGGTGTCGATGCCGCGCAGCTGCAGGATCGTGTTGCGCACCGCGGCTTCCACCAGCACCGCCAGGTTGCGCCCGGCATCCACCGCGATCACGACCTTGCGGATCGGCACGCTCAGGATGTCTTCGTCCAGCGGCTCGTACGGCAAGCGCTCGAAATCACGCTCCAGTGTTTCTTTGCGCACCAAGTGCACGATGAGCTTGAGGCGCATCTTGCGGCGCACGGCGGTTTCACCAAAGATCGACTTGATGTCCAGCAGGCCGATGCCGCGAACTTCCAGCAGATTCAGCAGCAGCTCCGGGCAGCGCCCTTCGATCGAGGTTTGCGACACGCGGTACAGATCGACCGCATCGTCAGCCACCAGGCCATGGCCGCGTGAAATCAGTTCCAGCCCGAGTTCGCTTTTGCCGAGTCCCGATTCGCCGGTGAGCATCACGCCCACCCCGAGGATGTCCAGGAACACGCCATGCCGTGTGGTGCGCTCGGCGAACAACTGGCTCAGGTAGTCGCGCATCACGTCGATCACGTGCCCGGCGGATTCGTCGGTCACGAACAGCGGGATGTCGGCCCGGTCGCACAGCCCCACCAGCCGGTCGGGCGGTGTCTGGTTGTCGGCCACGATCACCACCGGCGGCTCCAGCGTCACGATGCGCTGGATGCGGCGCTCCTGGTCTTCCGGCGACGAATCCTGCAGGTAGGCGACTTCGCGGCGCCCGACGATCTGTACCCGGTAGGGATGGATGTAGTTCAGATAGCCGACCAAGTCGGCAGCCGACTGGGCGTTGCGCACGGCGGCTTCGTCGAAGCGCCGTTCCGGATGGGCATGGCCGGCAATCCATTCCCAGCGCAAAGCCGGGCGGTGTTCCTCGAACAGTGCTTCCGCACTGATGACCGATGGTTTCATTTGATGTTCACCCCTCGCCCGCCATACCCGTCGGCCGAGGGGTCGTCACGTTCTTCACGCGACCGATTTCAGCGGTTCCCAATTGGAAATCAGCTCGTGCACCTTGGCGGCGGAGTCTTCGGTCTTCAGCCGCTCGCGCAATTCACGGTCGCTGAGCATTTCGGCGATCTCGGAGAGGATTTCGAGGTGGCGCTGGGTGGCGGCTTCAGGCACCAGTAGAAAGATCAGCAGACAGACCGGTTCTTCATCGGGTGCGTCGAACGGAATCGGTTGCTGTACCCGCACCACGGACGCCAGCGGATTCTTCAGGCCCTTGATGCGGCCATGAGGAATCGCCACACCGTGCCCCAGCCCGGTCGAGCCGAGCCGTTCGCGTGCGAACAGGTTGTCGGTCACCGTGGCGCGGGCGATCGCATGCTGGTTCTCGAAAAGCAGGCCAGCGTGTTCGAACGCGCGCTTCTTGCTGGTGGCGTCCACGTCCACCAGCACATTGCTGACGGGAAGGATGGTGGCGAGTCGGTTCATCGGCGGATCACAGTCTTGCCTCGGGACGAGATGGAGGGCGTGGGTTTAAGTGACAGTGACGCGCGCCGACGATGGAAATGAGGCAGGCGCCGGGTCGGGTTTTCATCAAGTCAGTGACAGGATTGTGCATGTGTGAATGCCCAGCGGCAACGAATGCGAACCCCCTCGTGCGAGGGTGTGGCGCTGAAGGCGAAAAAAGCGGCCTGAAGGCCGCTTTTCATCATCCCTGCGGAGCGGTGGGTCAAAGGGTTGCGGTGATCCGCTTGGCGGCCACGTGGTGGTGGTCTTGCAATCTGTCTTTGTGGCGGCACACCTGGCGGTCCAGTTTGTCCATCAATTGATCAACGGCGGCGTAGAGGTCCTCGTTCGTCTGTTCGATGAAGATGTCCTTTCCCTTCACGTGCAGTGTGACTTCCGCCTTCTGCCTTCGTTCCTTTTCCGTCAGCTTCTCTACCGACAGCAGCACATTGACGTCGACAACCTGATCAAAATGGCGGGTAACTCGGTCCAGTTTGGTAAGTACATACTCACGAAGGGCAGGTGTGACTTCAAGGTGATGGCCGCTGATCGTCAAGTTCATGAGAACTCCTTTTCGCTGTGGTGGGGGAAGGCGAGGAAGGGGGGATGGCAGGGCGTTGACCTCGCGGTCGTTGAAAACAGTGTGCCCCCGAAATGGCGGTGTGACAAGCGGATGACATTGCTGAAAACGCGCTTGTCGGCAGCGTTTTTTTCGGGCGATTTTTAATTGCCGATTTCGTCACGTTTTGTCCTCGCGAAGACCCTGATCTGCGCACGGCATGGGCGCGTGAAGGCTGCATTTCGCGGCGCGGCGGCGGCGTGTCGATGTGATAATCCCGCGGTTTTGGTTCACGGAGTGCAATCACGCACATGGACAGCAGTCACCCTCGGTGACCGTCCGCTCTGACGCCCGGCGCTTGGGTTCAACGGCTGCGGGGCCGGGAGTGAGATGGTCTCCAAGCCCCGCCTCATTCCTGGCCAGCCATGCAGCGCCGCCCCGCGCCTGCCGGACCTGTTGGAGCCTTTTCATGCTGAATGTGTTCACGCTGGTCAATGGCCGGCTGTTTCAAGAAGAGATCGAAAGCCAGCAGGCGCTGGCCGACGTGAACCCGGTGTGGGTCGACCTGGAGTCGCCGACGCCCGAGGAAAAAAGCTGGATCGCACAGCACTTTGGCGTGAGCATCCCCGAAGACGTGGTTGACGACGATTTGGAGGAGTCGGCGCGCTTCTACGAAGAAGACAACGGCGAGCTGCACATTCGTTCCGACTTTCTGATCGATGACGACCAGACCCCGCGCAACGTTCGGGTCGCTTTCATTCTTTACAACAAGGTGCTGTTTTCGATTCACGGCGAAGACCTGCCGGTCTTTCGCCTGCTGCGTCTGCGTGCCCGGCGCATTCCTGCGCTGATCGAAGACGCGAAGGATGTGCTGCTCAAGTTGTACGACGCCGATGCCGAGTACAGCGCCGATGCGCTGGAGGGCATCTACGACAGCCTGGAGAAGGTCAGTGCGCGCGTGCTCAAGCAGGAGGTCAACGACCAGGCTGCCGGGCAGGCGCTGGCCGCGATGGCGCGCGAGGAAGACTTGAACGGCCGCATCCGCCGCAACGTGATGGACACGCGCCGCGCCGTCAGCTTCATGATGCGCAGCCGCCTGCTCAATGCAGAGCAGTTCGAAGAAGCGCGGCAGATTTTGCGCGACATCGATTCGCTGGACAGCCACACCGCCTTCCTGTTCGACAAGATCAATTTCCTGCTCGACGCCACGGTCGGCTTCATCAACATCAACCAGAACAAGATCATCAAGATCTTCTCGGTGGCCAGCGTCGCCTTGCTGCCGCCGACGCTGATCGCCAGCATCTACGGCATGAACTTCAAAGCCATGCCCGAACTGGAGTGGCGCTTCGGCTACCCGCTGGCCATCTGCCTGATGTTCGTCAGCATCATTTCGCCGTTCTGGTATTTCCACCGCAAGGGTTGGCTGAAGTAGCTCGCGTGAAAACACCTTTCCCTTTGCGTGCGTTGCTGCGCGTGGCCATCGCCGCAACGCTGGTGGTGCTGTCGTTCTCGATGCTGACACCGGTGTTGGCGGTGCGCTTGCAGAAGGCCGGCGAGTCCACCTCGGCGATCGGCGCGTTCGCGATGCTCACCTTCCTGAGCGTGGCGCTGATGGTGCCGCTGATGCCGCGCGTGTTTGCGCGTCTGGGCGTGGCGCGTGCCTACCGTCTCGGCCTGATGCTGGAGGCCGCCGCCACCCTCGGTTATGCGCTCACGGACC
>DASQOS010000096.1:0-9090 GCA_035644375.1 Rhizobacter sp. | reverse complement strand
GGACGCGGCCGTGGCCCTGCTCAAAGACGATGCGCTCTCAGACGACGCGCTGTTCGCCAAGCTGCCCGGCCCCGACTACCCCGGCGGCGGCCAGATCATCAGCGCGCCCGAAGACATCCGCGCGGCCTACCTGAGTGGGCGCGGCAGCCTCAAGCTGCGTGCGCGCTGGAAGATCGAAGACCTGGCGCGCGGGCAATGGCAGCTGGTGGTGAACGAACTTCCGCATGGCACCAGTTCGCAGAAGGTGTTGGAAGAGATTGAAGAACTCACCAACCCGAAGATCAAGGCCGGCAAAAAGGCCTTGAGCACCGAGCAGCAGCAGCTCAAGGCCACGCTGCTGGGCGTGCTCGATGCGGTGCGCGATGAATCGAGCAAGGACGCGCCGGTGCGCCTGGTGTTCGAGCCCAAGACCAGCCGCATCGAACAGGCCGAGCTGATCACCACGCTGCTGGCGCACACCAGCCTGGAGACTTCGGCGCCGATCAACCTGACGATGATCGGCAGCGATGGCCGGCCGACGCAGAAGACGCTGCGCCAGATGCTCGGCGAGTGGGTCGAGTTCCGTCTCGTCACCGTGCAGCGCCGTTCGCAGCACCGGCTCGACAAGGTGCTGGCGCGCATCCACATTCTTGAAGGCCGGCAGCTGGTGCTGCTCAACATCGACGAGGTGATCCGCATCATCCGCGAGGCCGAGGAACCGAAGCAGGCGCTGATCGCGCGCTTCAAGCTCAGCGAAATCCAGGCCGACGACATCCTGGACATCCGCTTGCGTCAGCTGGCGCGGCTCGAAGGCATCAAGATCGAACAGGAGCTGAAGGAACTGCGCAGCGACCAGGCCAAGCTGGAAGACGTGCTGAACAGCCCGGCGACGCTGCGCCGCACGGTGGTCAAGGAGATCGAGGCCGATGCCAAGCAGCACGGTGACGACCGCCGCACGCTGATCCAGGCCGAGAAGCGCTCGGTGGCCGAGATCAAAATCGTCGACGAGCCGGTGACGGTGGTCGTCAGCCTGAAGGGCTGGGCGCGTGCGCTCAAAGGCCACGAGATCGAAGTCTCATCGCTGGCCTTCAAGGCGGGCGACGGTTTGTACGGGGTGTTCCCCTGCCGCAGCACCGACACGCTGCTGGTGTTCGGCAGTGCGGCCAAAGAGACCGGCCGCGTGTACTCGATTCCGGTCAGCCTGCTGCCCGGCGGGCGCGGCGACGGCCAGCCGATCACGACGCTGGTCGATCTGGAAACCGGCACCCAGCCGCTGCATTACTTTGCCGCCACCGGCGACACCAGGCTGCTGCTCGCCAACACCGGCGGCTTCGGCCTGTTGGCCGAAGTCGGTGACATGGTGAGCCGCCAAAAGGGCGGCAAGAGCTTCTTGACGCTGACCGACACCGACAAGCTGCTGCCGCCCGTCGTGGTGGCCAAGACGCACACCCAGGTCGCGTGCCTGAGCCTCAGCGGCCGGTTGCTGGTGTTCAAGCTCGACGAACTGAAGCTGCAGCCCAAGGGCGGGCGCGGGCTGACGCTGATGGACGTGGACGACAAAGATCCGCTGGTGTCGGTGGCGAGCTGTGCCGCGGCGCTGAAAGTGCGGGGGACCGGACGCGGCGGCAAGGCCAAAGAAGAAGACCTGAAAGGGGCTTCGCTCGCCGTCTACCTGGGCAAGCGGGCGCGCAAGGGCAAGCTGGTCAACGCTGGGATCAAGCCGACACGCGTGCTGGACGGCACCTGATGGGGGCCGTGGATGGCGTGGCGGCTATTTCTTTCTGGACGCGGGGACGGACTTGAGCGGCCGGTTGAACTCGCTTTCGAGCTGGTCGGCGAAAGCGCCCAGACCGCTGTCGAGCTTTTCCCCCGGCACGTGGTTGCGCAGAGGCGCCTTGCCGGTCGGGTCGGACCAATGCGCGTAGTGGGGCAGGTCTCCCAAGCCGTCGTCAAGGCTTTGGCCGGGAATCGGACGCGACTGCTGGCGGTAGGCCGGTTTTGCCGCGTGGGCGGCATCGGCACCGACCAGGAACGAGGACGCCACCCAGGCGGCTGCGCAGGCAAGCGCCGTGGCGCCGGACGAAAAGCTCGACAAGGTTTTCATGAACTTCACTCCTTGGGCGACGAAGTCTCCGCGGATAAGCGTCATATCGTCGAATGCGCAAGCAAACTGGAGTCCAGCTTGGGTCAGCGACGGGTCCTATTTCGCGAAAACCGCGGCAACGTGACCCTGTCATTTCCACGGGTCGTAGGTTCCGAAGCTCCACAGGTGGCCTTCCAGGTCGCGGCATGAAAAGCCGCGGCCGCCATAGCCTTCGTCCTTGATGTCCATCATGACCACGGCGCCGGCTGCTTTGGCGCGCTGGTAGACGACATCGGCATCGGCCACCACCACATAGGCGCTTTGTGTTTCGGCCCCGCCGATCTCGTCCGGCTGTTTGATCAGGCGTCCCCATTCGGAGTCGTTGTCGGCCGAGCCCAGCATGACCATGCCGTTGCCGAAGTTCAGTTGGGCATGGGCCACGGTTCCGTTGTCGTTGACGTAGACGGCGTGCTTCTCGAATCCGAAGGTGTCGCACAGCCAATCGATGGCGGCCGGTGCATCGCGGTAGCGCAGGCACGGGATCACCGTGGCCACGGTGTTCTTGGCATTTGGCGTCATGACGAGTCTCCTTCGGCTGAATCAGCTTTTGCGAGCCACCCGTTTTCTGGGGGCTGCCGTCTTGGCCGCTGAGCTGGTGCTGCGTGGTGGCGGCAATTGATGCGCCGTGGTCGCCGTTTTGGCGGGTGTCCCGGCAGCCGCCGGCTCGTCCAGGCGCGGCCAACTCGGGATGGCCATCGGCAAGGCGGCCAGGTACATCGCCCACCAGGAGTGGGTGGCGCTCAAGGCGGCCTCCCAGGTGCGTGTTTGCAGGGCAATCGATTGCTCGAGACTCCAGGGGCTGCGCCAAAGCGATGGATCGTCAACCGCAGGGGGGTCTCCAGGCGCCGGTGCCCACAGTGAATTCCAGTGCCACATGTGATTGCTCCTTGGTGGCCAGAAGCGTTCGGAGAACGCTGGGCTGACCCGCGAAGCTTAGCCTTCGGTGCGCAGCTATTCCAGTGTGGTTTTGCGGCCGCTGCCCCTGGGGCGCGCGTCAGCCGGTGCGCAGGCGCTGCGCCGGGCGGCCTGACTTGCCGCCGTCGAGCCGCTCGTACTCGGAAATCACCTGCGCCCCGAAGAGCAGGAACGTTGCGGCGATCTCCAGGCTGAGCAGGACCACGATGGCCGTTGTCAGCGAGCCGTAGACCACGTTGACCTGGGACAGCGTTGCGAAGTACCACACCAGGAGGTGGCGGGTGATCTCCCACAGCAGCGTCGCGGTCACGCCGCCGATGAGCGCGTGGCGAATCTGCAGACGCCCGACCGGCATCACCAGGTAGATCGACGTCAGCACCGCGATCTCGCCGGCCACGCCAAGCAGATACAGCAACAGGCCGGACACACCGCCCAAAGACCAGTTGCGGCCGAGAAACTCGACGCTCTCCTGGCCCAGGACCTGCAAGACGCCGGACACCAGCGTCACCAGCAGCAGCCCGAGCCCGAGCGACAGAATGTAGCAATAGGGCAGCAGCGCAGAGATCAGAAACTGCCGGCGCCGGATGGCCACGCGGTGATGGAAGATCACCGACATGGCGTTCTCCAGCACGGTGAACGCCAAGGAGCTGAAGAACAGCATCGTCACCAGCAGCACCCAGCCGATCACGTCGCGGTGCAGCAGGAAATTGGCGAGTTCCGCAATCACCGACCTCGATTGCCCCGGCACCAGCCACTCCAGGTAACGGCCGAGCGTTTGCAGCAGCTCGGTCTGGTCGATCACATGCGACAAGGCGATCACGCACAGGATCAACAACGGCACGATGGACAGCAGCGCGTAGTACGCGACCGCCCCTGCCAGCAGCAAGCCCTGGTTGGCGCGGAAGCCCTTCAGCGTCTGCAGCGCAAACCCGGCAGGATGCTGCAGCACGTGGGCGGCGGGCGGGGAGATGAATTTCATGCAGGCATCACATTCATGGAGCCCGCTGAGCAGCCACAGAGACGGAAACGCTCAGCGTGTTCGCACTGCCCGCCACGCGGCAACGCCGATCAGCACAAACAGGGCGAGGCTCCAGAACTCGTAGGGGACGCCGAGCAGTTTCACGGCGGCATCGGCACAGCTGGCGCGCGCCAGGAACACGTCCGGCCACAGGCTGTCGAGATTCATCGCGCCGACGATGCGGTCGGCCACCGTGAGAGTGCAGGACGACGCGGCCGCGGCCTTGAAGTGCTGCCACAGCGCCGCGGCGATGCCGCACAGCGCCAGCAACAGCACCAGCCCGGCGGCGAGGCGGCGCGACACGAGGCCAGCGAGGCACACGAGTGCGATGGCCAGGAAGATCACCCGCTGCAGGATGCACCACGGGCAAGGGTCCATGTTGTACACGTGCTGCGACACCAGCGCCGCGGCCACCGCGGCCAGACTCAGCAACGCGATGGCGCACAACCAAAGGCTGGAGCTGCGGGGTGGCGTTCTCATTGGATTTCGGCGATCAGCTCGATCTCGACACATGCCCCCAGCGGGATCTGCGCGACACCAAAGGCGCTGCGTGCATGCGCGCCTTTGTCGCCGAAGACCTGGCCCAGCAGCTCCGAGCAGGCGTTGGTGACCAGATGCTGCTCGGTGAACTCGGGTGTGCTGTTGACCAGGCTCATCAGCTTGACGATGCGCGTGACCTGGTTCAGGTCGCCGACGGCCGCCTGCAGCGTGCCCAGCAGGTCGATGGCCACGGCGCGCGCCGCTTGCTGACCCATGGCCGTGTCGAGGTTGCGCCCGAGTTGACCGACCCACGGTTTGCCGTTCTGCTTGGCAATGTGGCCCGACAAGAACACCAGCTGGCCGGTGCGCACGAAAGGCACGTAGGCGGCGGCGGGAGTGGCCACCGCAGGAAGCTCGATGCCGAGCGATTTCAAACGATCGTAGACAGACATCCAAGGCACCCAAATGTTGACGGGAGCACAAATCCTACACTGCAGGCATGGGAGGAACCGATGTCGGATGGCGTCTGGCAGGCTGCGCGCTGGCGTGGTTGCTGGGCGCAGCGCTGCATTTGCACGAAGAGGTGCTGATGCCGGCATGGATTTATTCGTCCGCCTGTCTGGTGGGGCTGCTGTGCTTCGGCCTCGCGTGGCGTTGGCCGCGGATCGGCTGGCTGGCCCTGCTGGGTGCGCTGATCGTGGGCGCCGGTGCTTCGGGTTGGCACGCCAGTGTTCGCTTGTCCGACCGGCTGCCGCCGCAAGTCGAGGGCCAGGACCTGCAGCTGGAAGGCGTGGTGGCCAGCCTGCCGCAGCTGTCGTCCGCTGGGCTGCGCTTTCGTTTCGAGGTGGAGAAAGCGCTGTGGCAAGGCCAGCCGGTGCAGGTGCCGCCGCTGCTGTCCCTCGGCTGGTACAGCGGCTTTCATGAAGATGCAGAGCTGAGCCAGCCGCAGCGGGCGCTGCGTGCGGGCCAGCGCTGGCGTTTCACGGTTCGGCTGCGCCAACCGCACGGCAACGTCAATCCGGATGGATTCGACTACGAGCTGTACCTGTTCGAACAAGGCGTGCGCGCCACGGGCTATGTGCGCGCGTCCGACAAGACGCCGCCCGAACTGCTCGACGAACGGGTCGGCTACCTTGTCGACCGGCTGCGCCAGCACGTGCGCGACGCCATCAACGCCACGGTCAGCGATGGCCGCGCTGCCGGCGTGCTGGCGGCCTTGGCCATCGGCGATCAGGCCGCGATCGAACGCGACGACTGGCAACTGTTTCGCGACACCGGCGTGGCGCACCTGATGAGCATCAGCGGGCTGCATGTCACGATGTTTGCGTGGCTCGCTGGGGCGCTCGTGATGCTGCTGTGGCGGCGCAGCGGGCGCGCGATGCTGTGCTGGCCCGCCGCGTCGGCGGGGCGCATCGGCGGCGTGCTGGCCGCGGCCGCCTATGCGTTGTTCTCGGGCTGGGGCGTGCCGGCTCAGCGCACGCTGTGGATGCTGGCCACGGTGGCCTTGCTGCAGCTCGCGGGCCGCCGCTGGCCGTGGCCCCTGGGGCTGTTGGCCGCGGCCGTGGTCGTCAGCGCACTCGACCCCTGGGCGCTGCTGCAGCCGGGCTTCTGGCTGTCATTCATGGCGGTGGGTTTGCTGATGGCGTCGACCCCGGCGCATGCGACCCACACGGCGCCACCCGCGGGCCATGCGGACGGTGCGCTGCGGTGCTGGCTGACGCGCTTGAAAGCGCACAGCGCCGCTGGCTTGCGCACGCAGCTGATTGCCACGCTCGGCCTGACGCCGCTGACGCTGGTGTTCTTCCAGCAGGTCTCGGTGGTGGGCTTCGCCGCCAATCTGGTCGCCATCCCGCTGGTCACCCTGGTGGTCACACCGCTCGCGTTGCTGGGTGCCTTGGCTGCACCGCTGTGGACCGTCGGCGCCCAGGTGGTGCAGATCCTGGTGGCCGGGCTGGCGATCCTGCAATCCGGTCCCCTGGCCGTCTGGACGGTCGCGGTGGCGCCCTGGTGGGCTCAGGCGGCCGGGCTGGTCGGCGCCGTGTTGCTGGTGCTGCCGCTGCCGTGGCGTTTGCGCCTGCTGGCCGTGCCGCTGGTGCTGCCCTTGCTGCTGCCACCGCGCGAGACGCCTGCGCCGGGTCGCTTCGAGCTGGTCGCCGTGGACGTCGGGCAGGGCACATCGGTCCTGCTGCGCACGCATGCCCACCTGCTGGTGTTCGACACCGGCCCGCAGTATTCGCGTGACAGCGATGCCGGGCAGCGCGTGCTGTTGCCGCTGTTGCGCGCCCGGGGCGAGACGCGCATCGACCGCCTGGTTCTGAGCCATCGCGATGCCGACCACGTGGGGGGCGCTGCGGCACTGCTGCAGGGTTTGCCGGTGGGTGATGTGCTCAGTTCACTGGAGCCCGGGCATCGCCTGCTGGCGATGGGTGCACCCGCCATTCGCTGCGCGGCGGGGCAGGCGTGGGATTGGGACGGTGTGCATTTCGAGATCCTGCATCCGCAAGCCGCTGACTATCAACGCAAACTCAAGTCGAACGCCATGTCGTGTGTGTTGCGGGTCAGTGCATTGCAGGCCAGCGCACTGTTGACGGGGGACATCGAGCGCGAGCAGGAGGCCGCATTGGTCGCGTCGCTCGGAGCGGCTTTGCAGAGTGACATTCTGGTGGTGCCGCACCACGGCAGCCGGACCTCGTCGACCGCGGCATTTCTGGATGCCGTGCAACCGCGTGTCGCGGTGATCCAGGCCGGCTATCGCAACCGCTTCGGGCATCCGGTGGCGCAGGTTCTGAATCGGCTGGCCGAGCGCCAGGTGCTGGTGAGTTCCAGCGCGTCGTGCGGCGCGTGGACCTGGGACGGCAACGGGCCGGGCGTGTGTCAGCGCGGGCGGGACCGGCGCTACTGGCAGCACCACGATCCATAGTGGGCGATCCCGCTCGGCTTCCCTGTTTGGCGTGCCCGAGTGTGAATCCTAGGAGCCTGCGTAGCGCACTTCCAGAATCTCGTACTCGATGGCTTCGTTGTAGATCTTCGGGTCTTGCTGAGCCAAGTGAACCAAGATTCTGGCTGCGTGCTTCTTGACGAAGAGCTTGAGCAAGGCACCGAGCACCACCAGCGGAATGCCTACGACCATGTACCCGGAGATCGCGGCCGCCGCGCCCAGACCCAGCATGGGAATGCAGATGCCATTGACGAACAGCTTGTGGCGCACGTATTTCTGTGCACGCTCCGGGTTCACGATCAGCCTGAAACGTCCGAACGGCAGGCCCGTCTTGAAGTCCTGATGTGCCACGTAAACGGGACTGCTTGGTTCCGTTGACGTCGTACTTTCGCTCATGGGTGTCTTGGGTGCCGGCAAAGCCGTGATTGTAGGCACCGAGGCCTGCTCACCCGCCGGCCACGCGCCATGGGCCGATCGTGCGGTGACGCGCCAGATTTCAGGGGAATCTCGGGGGGCTCATTTATCGGGCGCATGCACCATTTCGTGGCCTGGAATTTGCTACCCTCCACGACGAGGAGATTGCCCATGAAACAGGGTTTCGACGAGATGCAAGCCAGCGCCACCCAGGTGCGCGATCACTACAAGGTCTACGAGCGCTGGCTCGGCCAGCAGCCGGGTGACGTGATGCGGTCTCGCCGAGAAGAAGCCGAAATGATTTTTCGGCGCGTCGGCATCACCTTCGCGGTGTACGGTGCCAAGGACGAAGACGGTTCGGGCACCGAGCGGCTGATTCCGTTCGATCTGATCCCGCGTGTCATTCCGGCCACCGAGTGGGCCGAAATGGAAAAGGGTTTGTGCCAGCGCGTGAAGGCGCTCAACCACTTCATCCGCGACGTCTACCACCAGCAAGACATCATCCGCGCCGGTCTCGTGCCGGCCGAACAGATTTTCAAGAACGCGCAGTTCCGCCCCGAGATGATGGGCGTCGACGTGCCCGGCGGCGTCTACTCGCACATCAGCGGCATCGACATCATTCGCGCCGCCAACCCCGACGGCAGCGGCACCTACTACGTGCTCGAAGACAACCTGCGCGTGCCCAGCGGCGTGAGCTACATGCTCGAAAACCGCAAGATGATGATGCGGCTGTTTCCCGAACTGTTCAGCCAGCACCGTGTCGCGCCGGTGGCGCATTACCCCGACTTGCTGCTGGAAACGCTGCGCTCGGTGGCGCCGGCAGCCGTGAACGACCCGACGGTGGTGGTGCTGACGCCCGGCATGCACAACAGCGCCTACTTCGAGCATGCGTTCTTGTCGCAGCAGATGGGCGTGGAACTGGTCGAAGGGCAAGACCTGTTCGTCAAGGACAAATTCGTCTACATGCGGACCACGCAAGGGCCGAAGCGGGTGGACGTGATCTACCGTCGCGTCGACGACGACTTTCTCGACCCGCTGGCCTTCCGCCCCGATTCCACGCTGGGCTGCGCCGGCCTGCTCGACGTGTACCGCGCCGGCAACGTGACGCTGTCCAACGCCATCGGAACGGGTGTGGCGGACGACAAATCGGTCTACCCGTACGTGCCGAAGATGATCGAGTTCTATCTGGGCGAAAAGCCCATC
>DASQOS010000095.1:0-3778 GCA_035644375.1 Rhizobacter sp. | reverse complement strand
TCGCCGCACCGGGAATGTCGCGGGCACAACTGGCTGCGTTGGAATATTTTGGCGATTACCGGGTCGATGGCAGCATGCGCACGACGCTCACGAGCTGCGAATTTTTGCTCGTTGCGGAAACCCCGGAAAGACAAGTTGTCGTAGGGCCTGAGTGGCAACTGGTGGCCAGAGAACTTCGCCCGTCCGACAAAGAAGAAGTGACAGCGATCTATCGGCGAAACAGCGGCGGCTTTCCAGCCAAAACCAATTAGCCGATCACCGTTTGGTCGGCCGCCTTGACGCCGGTGCGCGGGTTGGCCTCGGCATCGGCCAACCGAACTCGCGCGGCAGGGAAAATCAGGTTGAAACTCGATCCCTTGCCGGGCTCGCTTTGAATGTCCAGCTCACCGCCGTGGCGCTGAACAACATGCTTGACGATCGACAGACCCAAGCCGGTTCCGCCGGTGTCGCGCGAACGGCTGCCGTCCACGCGATAAAAGCGCTCGGTCAAACGCGGCAGATGTTCACGTGCCACACCGATGCCAGTGTCGGTCACTGTCACTTCACCGGTACCGTCGTCGCGCATGCGCCAGGTCACGGTGATTCGGCCGCCCGGGGGCGTGTAGCGAACAGCGTTGTTGACCAGGTTGCCCACAGCGCTCAGCAATTCCCCTTCGCTGCCGGCAATCTGTTCGCCATGCGTTTCTGAGAAGACGATCTGATGTCGACCCATGGACAAGGCGCTGGCGTCGGCATGCGCCTGGCCGAACAGTTTGCTGACCTCGACCCATCGGTCGCTCGGCGGGCGCGGGCTGCCTTCAAGTTGCGCCAGCACCAGCAGATCGCTGACCAGCGTCTGCATGCGCTGCGTTTGCTGTGACATCAAGGTCAATACGCGGCGTCGCTCGACTTCGGTCAGCGGCAGATTGCCCATGGTTTCGATGAAGCCCGACAGCACTGTCAGGGGCGTGCGAATCTCGTGCGACACGTTGGCCACAAAGTCACGCCGCATGCCTTCGGAGCGTTCGTGTTCCGTGATGTCTTGTGACAACACCAATTTCAATCCGTCCCCGTAGCCACGCACCAGGATCGACAGCGTGCCGCGGCCACGCGGGTCGGGTATCGAGATCGATCCGCTGAACTGCGCGGTCTGCAGGCAGGCCACGAAGGCCGGTGCACGAAGCAGATTGGTCACCGGCTGGTGGCGGTCGCGCTCCGGGTCCAGCCCGAAGTGATCGGCAGCCACCGAGTTGCACCAGTTGATCTGATCGGCTTCGTCGAGCAGCAGCACACCGTTGGGCGATGCCTCGATGGCAGACAGGAACTGCACCAGGCGCACTCGCTCTTGCGCCAGGCTGCGTTCATGTTGCCGGATGGAGCGCTCGACGCGGTACCCGATTTCGCCCCAGAACCCGGAGTCGCGTGGTGCCTGGTCCTCTTGCCGGCCGCTGAGCCAATGAATGAGTCGATACCCGCGCAGCGTGTCGACGACAGTGGCCACACCGACCGCCGTTGCACCGCCGATCAGGGCTCCCGGCAAGGCCGCGCCGACCCGGTCGCCGGCCAAGTAACCGAGCAGACCCCCCGCCGCAGTGGCCAATGCACCGGCAAGAAATCTAGGCAGCAACCAGTTCATTGCCGGCCAGCTGCTAAGCAGCCTGCGTATGCGCCTGCTGCGTCAAGCGGTAGCCGGCACCGCGAACGGTTTCGATCATGGGCGCGCACTTGACCGGGCCCAGGACCTCTCGCAAGCGCTTCACGTGGACGTCAACGGTGCGTTCTTCGATGAACACATGGTCGCCCCACACCCGGTCAAGCAGCTGGGAACGGCTGTGAACCCGCTCCGGATGCGTCATGAAGAAGTGCAGCAGCCGGAATTCGGTCGGCCCGAGGCGAACCTCCTGGGTGCCGCGCAGCACACGCCGCGTCGCGGGGTCCAGCTTGAGCGGACCGACCTCCACTGCCGAGTCCAAGGCCTCGGGCGCCTTGCGGCGCAGGACGGCGCGAATTCGCGCCAGCAACTCGTGTGTGGAAAAGGGCTTGGTCAGGTAGTCGTCTGCCCCTGCATCCAGGCCGGAGATTTTGTCCGACTCTTCGGCGCGTGCCGTGAGCATGATGATGGGCAGCTCGCGGGTGCGCGCTTGCGAGCGCCAACGCTTTGCTAGCCACAGCCCCGACTGGCCCGGCAGCATCCAGTCGAGCACGACCAGATCGGGCAGCACCCGGTCTACTTGGAGCACGGCTTCGTCGGCGGTACCCGCGACCACGACTTCATAACCGGCATGGCGCAGATTGAGCGACATGAGCTCGGCAATCGCCGACTCGTCCTCGACCACCAGGACTTGACTCATCTGGATCTCCAGCTTGCGATATTCATTTGACCATCGACTCGATGGTTTCGACCGGGTTGTGGCGCACGTCGGTTCCTTTGACGATGTAGATGATGACCTCGGCCAGATTCTTGGCGTGGTCGCCGACCCGCTCGATGGCCTTGGCCACAAAAATCAGGTCGATACTCGAAGAGATGGTGCGCGGATCTTCCATCATGTAGGTGATGAGCTTGCGCATCAGCCCGTCGAATTCCTGGTCGATCTGGTCATCCTGCTTGAGCACCTCGACCGCCTTCTGCGTATCGAGCCGGGCAAAAGCATCGAGTGCCTTGCGCAACTGGGCCACGGCCAGTTCGGCTTCGTAGGCCAAGTCGTTCACCGGCAGTCGCAGGCGGCTGGACACGCCGGCATTGATCAGGCGTTGCACGGTGCGGGCGATGCGGGCGGCTTCGTCGCCCACACGCTCCAGATTGGCAATGGTCTTGGAGATGGCAATGAGCAGCCGCAGGTCGCGCGCGGTGGGCTGACGACGCGCAATGATGGTCGACAGATCACGGTCGATTTCGATCTCCATCGCGTTGACGCGCTCCTCTTGGCGCAACACCTCGGTCGCGATCTCTCCGCTGAAGTTGGTCAGTGCGTAGACCGCCTGTGCCACCTGGGACTCGACCAGGCCGCCCATCTCCAGCACACGGGTTGAGATACCGCTCAACTCGGTGTCGAACTGCGTTGAAAGATGTTTCTCGCTCATGTCGAATCCTTCAGCCGAAGCGGCCAGTGATGTAGTCCTCAGTGTCTTTTTTCTTGGGCTTCATGAACAGCTCGGAGGTCGGACCGAACTCAATCAGGTCACCGAGGTACATGTAGGCCGTGTAGTCCGAGCATCGGGCCGCTTGCTGCATGTTGTGGGTCACGATGACCACGGTGTAGTCGTTCTTCAGTTCGTGGATCAATTCCTCGATCTTGCCCGTCGAGATCGGATCGAGCGCCGAGCAGGGTTCATCGAGCAGCAGCACCTCGGGCTTGATGGCAATGCCGCGCGCGATGCACAAACGCTGTTGCTGGCCGCCCGAAAGGCCTGACCCGCTTTGGTTCAGCTTGTCGCGCACTTCATTCCACAGCGCCGCTTTTTTGAGTGCCCATTCCACGCGTTCGTCCATTTCGACGCGAGGCAAGGTTTCGAACAGGCGCACGCCGAACGCGATGTTGTCGTAGATCGACATCGGAAACGGTGTGGGCTTCTGGAACACCATGCCGATCTTGGCGCGAATCAGCGAGACATCTTGCTTGGACTTGAGGATGTTTTCACCGTCGATCATGATCTCGCCTTCGGCATGTTGCTCGGGATAGAGCTCGAACATGCGGTTGAAGGTGCGCAGCAGTGTGGACTTGCCGCATCCGGAGGGACCGATGAAAGCGGTCACGCGGTTTTCCAGCACCTCGAGGTTCACCTTCTTCAGCGCGCGAAA
>DASQOS010000094.1:0-9020 GCA_035644375.1 Rhizobacter sp. | reverse complement strand
ACAGGTGTCGGACACGCTGTTTTCCAGCAGCGGCAACGCCTTTCGCGAGGCGGTGCTGATCGAGTACCCGCGCAAGGGAGCGTGGACCATCGCCTTCGTCACCGGCAAACCCGGGGGCGAGGCGGCCCTCCACTTGAGCGGCGACTACCTCAGCGTGTACGTGCCGACCACGCCCAACCCGACGTCGGGCTTTTTCTTGATGCTGCCGCGCACGGACCTTATCGTGCTCGAGATGAGTGTGGACGAGGCCTTGAAGTACGTGATCTCGATGGGGGTGGTGGCGCCGCCGATGCCGCAAGCCAGCCTTCCGCTGGATCACCTGGGCTGAGAACCGTCCGGCCAGCCGGCAGTCCCGCGGCCTGCCGGCAGTGGCAGGTGGGCCAGGCTGCAGCGGCTGCAGTGGCAAGAGGGGCATCTTCCTCCCCGACAATCGCACAGAAGAATTTCCGGAGTCAGACATGAGAACAAGCTACTGTGGACTGGTCAGCGAAAAGCTGATGGACCAAACCGTGACCCTGATGGGCTGGGCACATCGCCGCCGCGACCATGGCGGCGTGATCTTCATCGACTTGCGCGACCGCGAAGGCCTGGTGCAAATCGTCTGTGATCCCGACCGTGCAGCGACCTTCGCCGTGGCCGAAGGCGTGCGCAACGAGTTCTGCCTGAAGGTTGTCGGCAAGGTGCGTTCGCGTCCTGCGGGCACCGAAAATACCCACCTCACCAGCGGCAAGATCGAGGTGCTGTGCCATGAACTCGAAGTGCTCAACCCCAGCGTCACACCGCCGTTCCAGCTCGACGACGAGAACCTGTCCGAGACCACGCGCCTGACGCACCGCGTGCTCGACCTGCGCCGCCCGGCGATGCAGAAGAACATGATCCTGCGCTACCGCGTGGCGATGGAGGTGCGCAAGTTTCTCGATGCCAACGGCTTCATCGACATCGAAACCCCGATGCTCACCAAGAGCACACCCGAAGGCGCACGCGATTACCTGGTGCCGAGCCGCGTCAACGAGGGCATGTTCTTCGCGCTGCCGCAAAGCCCGCAGCTGTTCAAGCAACTTCTGATGGTGGCGGGCTTCGACCGCTACTACCAGATCACCAAATGCTTTCGCGACGAAGACCTGCGCGCCGACCGCCAGCCCGAGTTCACGCAGATCGACATCGAGACCAGCTTCCTCACCGAAGAAGAAATCCGCGGCATGTTCGAAGGCATGATCCGCACCGTCTTCCGCACAGCCATCGGCGTCGAGCTGCCGGGTTATCCGGTGATGAAGTACAGCGAGGCAATGCAGCGCTTCGGCTCCGACAAGCCCGACCTGCGCGTCAAGCTCGAGTTCACCGAGCTCACCGATGTGATGAAGGATGTCGACTTCAAGGTCTTCTCCGGCCCCGCCACCAAGCCCGATGGCCGCGTGGTGGCGCTGCGGGTTCCGGGCGGCGGCGATATGAGCCGCGGCGAGATCGACGGCTACACCGAGTTCGTCAAGATCTATGGCGCCAAGGGCTTGGCCTGGGTCAAGGTCAACGACGCCGCCAAGGGCCGCGAAGGCCTGCAAAGCCCGATCGTCAAGAACCTGCACGACGCGGCGCTGGCCGAGACCATTGCGCGCACCGGCGCGCGCAACGGCGACCTGATCTTCTTCGGGGCCGACAAGGCCAAGGTCGTCAACGATGCCATCGGCGCCTTGCGCGTGAAGCTCGGCCACAGCGAGTTCGGCAAGAAGAACGGCTTGTTCGAGGACAAATGGGCGCCGCTGTGGGTGGTCGACTTTCCGATGTTCGAGTACGACGAAGAAGGCCAGCGCTGGAACGCGGTGCATCACCCGTTCACCGCGCCGAAAGACGGCCACGAAGACTACATGGACACCGACCCGGGCAAGTGCATTTCCAAGGCCTACGACATGGTGCTCAACGGCTGGGAACTCGGCGGCGGTTCGGTGCGTATCCACCGCGCCGAAGTGCAGAGCAAGGTGTTCAACGCACTGAAGATCGGACCCGAAGAAGCGCAGCTCAAGTTCGGCTTCTTGCTCGATGCGCTGCAGTACGGCGCGCCGCCGCACGGTGGCCTGGCGTTCGGGCTCGACCGCCTGGTCACGATGATGACCAAGGCCGAATCCATTCGCGACGTGATTGCGTTCCCCAAGACCCAGCGCGCGCAATGCCTGCTGACGCACGCACCGAGCCCGGTGGACGAGAAGCAGCTGCGCGAGCTGCACATCCGCTTGCGCAATCCGCAAGTGACAACAAGCTGAGCGTGGGGATGTGCGGAATGAAATGGGCGCTCAGCGCCCATTTTTATGGGTGCATGGAAACCCATGAATGGCTAAAATAGTCAATATTTTCAGTAAGGGAAGCCATGAAAATTACCGCCACCGAAGCCAAGAACCACCTCGGAAAAGTGCTGGAGGAATCCCAGCACAAGACGGTGTTCATCGAGAAAGCGGGACGTCGGCACAGCGTCGTCATTTCCAACCAGCGCTATGAGCAACTGCTCAAAGCAGAAGCGGGTGAATCGATGGCGCAGCGAAAGCGTCGCTTCAACGAGCAATACAAGGATTGGATCGCCGCTCAGAACCAGCATTTCGAGGCCAACGGCCTCTGGAACGACGAGCTACGGATCTGGTGATGGCGCAGTACGACGTGTTTGCCAATCCCAACCCGAGGTCGAAAGAGGCGGTTCCTTATCTGGTCGACGTTCAAAGCACCCTGCTCGAAAGTCTGCCTACCAGACTGGTGATGCCGCTGTCTCGCGTGGGTGTCGCTGCATCCGGGTTGCCGTCGCGTCTGGTGCCGCTGTTCACCGTGGAGAACGAGAAGCTGGCTCTTCATGCCCATGAAGCCGCAGGCATCGACGCACGCCTGCTTAAAAAGCGTGTGACCTCGCTGAGGCAACATGCCGGCGAGATTCGCGACGCACTGGACGCAGTCGTCAGCGGCATTTGACCCATGACGATGGCGGCCGTGCCCAAGATCCCCGAGTCCGTGCTGGTGGTGATCCACAGCGCCGACCGGCAGGTGCTGCTGATCGAACGCGCCGACAAGCCCGGCTTCTGGCAAAGCGTCACCGGCTCCAAGGACGAAGCCGGCGAACCCTTGCAGCTCACCGCGGTGCGTGAGGTGGCCGAAGAAACCGGCATCGTCATCGGCTCGCCCGCGGTGCCGCTGGCCAAGCTGCGCGACTGGCGGTTGCAAAACGTCTACGAGATCTACCCGGTCTGGCGCCACCGCTACGCGCCGGGCGTGACGCACAACACCGAGCATGTGTTCGGGCTGCGCGTGCCGCGCGACATACCGATCACGCTGGCCGAGCGCGAGCATCTGCGCTACAAGTGGCTGGCCTGGCGCGACGCCGCCGAGGCATGCTTTTCGCCGTCCAATGCCGAGGCCATCCTGCAGCTGCCGAGATTCATCTGATGCACTCCACCCAACACCCGACCCACGTGCTGCGCGTGGCCACCTACAACATCCACAAGGGCGTGCGCGGCATCGGGCCGCAGCAGCGACTGGAGATCCACAACCTGGTGCTGGGCATCGAGGCACTCGACGCCGACCTGGTGTTTTTGCAAGAGGTGCACAGCTTCCATCACGCACAGGCGCGGCGTTTCCCCGACACCATCGGCGGCTGGCCGCGCATGCCGCAGGCCGACTACCTGGCCCCTGAAGGCTACGAGGTGGCGTACCGCACCAACGCCAGGACCGACGAAGGCGAACACGGCAACGCGCTGCTGTCACGCTGGCCGCTCGGCGACATCGGGCACCACGACGTGTCGGACCACCGGTTCGAACAGCGCGGCCTGCTGCATGTGCTGGTGCACTGGAACGGGCTCAAGGTGCATGCCATCGTGGCCCACCTGGGCTTGATGCATTCAAGCCGCGTGCGCCAGGTCGAACGCATCGCCTCGATGATTGCCAAGCAGGTGCCGCCCGATGAACCCATCGTGCTGGCCGGCGACTTCAACGACTGGGGCGAGAAGCTCGACGCGCCGATGCGCGCCATGGGCCTGGCGCGTGGCGCGCGCGAGGGCGTGTCCCCGCTGCGCACGTTCCCGTCGCGTGTGCCGGTGTTCTCGCTCGACCGCATCTACACCCGTGGCTTTCGCTGCACCAGCATGTTTGTTCCGCGCAGCAATGCCTGGGCGCGCATGTCCGACCACCTGCCGCTGGTGGCGGAGTTCGAGCGCGACTGACCCATGCCCATGGCCGACGATTCGCAGGCGATGCGGCTGGCGTCCGACGAGGACGAACCGGCTCCGGTCGTCAACCGGCGCAAGCCGTCGCGCGCGGCCTACAGCGGCGGCAATCGGGCCACGCTGCTGCGCGGCGGCGACGCGCTGTTTCCGGCGATGGTGCAGGCCATCGACGCGGCGCGCCACGAAATCTGGCTCGCCACCTACATCTACGAGAACCGCGGCCAGGTCGAAGACATCACGCGCGCGCTGATCGCGGCTGCCGGCCGCGGCGTGCAGGTCAAGCTGGTGCTCGACGGCTTCGGCGCGCGCAGCAACCTGCCGGGGCTGCGCCAAGTGCTGTGCGTGGCCGGCGTGAGGTTGGAAGTGTTCCGCCCGATCGACCGCTGGTGGAGCTGGTTCCAGCCCGGCCAACTGCGCCGCCTGCACCAGAAGATGTGCGTGGTCGATGGCGACATCGCCTTCGTCGGCGGCATCAACCTGATCGACGACCGCTTCGACCAGGTCCACGGCTGGAGCGAGGCGCCCCGGCTGGACTTCGCGGTGCAGTTGAGCGGCCCGGTGGTGGCGCCGATCGAACAGGCCACGCGCGCGCTGTGGACGCGCGCCGAGCTGGGGCGCAATTTTCGCCGCGACATGGCGGCGCTCGCCCGCAGCGCCGAGCCGGTGGCGCGCGCCCGGCGCGTGCTGCGCCGCATGCGCATGCCCGAGGCCCGCAATGCCTTGCAGCTGGAGGCGCTGGCGCCGGTGCGCGCAGCGTTCGTGATGCGCGACAATTTTCGCCGGCGCCGTGCCATCGAGCGCGTCTTCATCGATGCGATCCGCAACGCGCGCCAGCGCGTGGATTTGATCTCGCCGTACTTCTATCCGGGCCGCGCCTTTCGCCGCGTGCTGCGCCAGGCTGCGCTGCGCGGCGTGCAGGTGAGGCTGATTCTGCAAGGCAAGGTGGACTACCGCTTTGCGGCGCTGGCCGCACGGGTGCTGTACGCCGAACTGCTGGGCAGCGGCGCGCGCATCTTCGAGTACATGCCGGCCTTTCTGCACGCCAAGATCGCGATCGCCGACGGCGAATGGGCCACGGTCGGCAGCTCCAACATCGATCCGCTGTCGCTGCTCTTGAACATCGAGGCCAACGTCGTGCTGCGCGACGCCGATTTCACGCGGGCGCTGGCCCAGGCCTTCGACGAGGCGGTGGCAGCGTCGTCGGAGATCACCGCGAGCGGCATGCATCCCGGCACCTTGCGCGCGATCCTGCGGCGCGGCTTCGTCGCTTGGGTGGCGCATCTGTACCTGCGCATCGGCGGGGTTGCTTCGGGGAAGTATTGAGGGCCTGCGCGAGGCAAACCCCCACGCACTGCGCCACGGCATCAAGGCGGGACATACTGCAGCAAACACAGGCCCGCCGACCTCGTCGTCCAACGCCCCGAAGGCCTGGACTGCCCGCCCGGCGATTTCTACATCGACCCGTGACGGCCGGTCGATCCGGCCGTCATCACACGCGCATGCCGACCACGCTTGAATTGACGGACATCGCTTCACAAGGAACTCCCGATGGAAACCCAGAACCGCCCACAGGCGCCGATGAGCGGATTTGACTGCGACCTGTTCGTGATCGGTGCGGGCAGTGGCGGCGTGCGCGCCAGCCGCATGGCCGCGCAGCGCGGTGCCAAGGTGGTGCTCGCCGAAGCCGGCGCCTTGGGCGGCACCTGCGTCAACGTCGGCTGCATTCCCAAGAAGCTCTACAGCTTCGCCGCGCACTATGGCGAGTTTTTCGAAGAAGCCCGGGGCTTCGGCTGGAAGCTCGAGAAGCCGGTGTTCGACTGGGCGCGGTTGAAGCAGCGCCGCGCGGCGGAGATCAAGCGGCTGAACGGCATTTATGAAGGGCTGCTGAAAGGGGCGGGCGTTCAATTGATTCTGGGTTTTGCCCGCCTGATCGACGCACACACCGTGGCGGTCCGGAGCGAGTCGGGCGAGCAGCGCATCCGTGCCAAGAACATCTTGCTGGCCACTGGCGGCAAGCCGGTCACGCCTGCCGGTCCGGGTGCCGAATGGGCTGTCACGTCAGACGACATGTTCGACCTGGAGCCGTTCCCGAAGCGGCTGCTGGTGGTCGGCGCCGGCTACATTGCCTGCGAGTTCGCGTCCATCTTTCAAGGGCTGGGCGCGCAGGTGACGCTGGTGCACCGCGGTCCGCAGCTGCTGCGCGGTTTCGATGCCGAGATGGCGACCTTCCTCGCGACCGAGATGCAAAAGAAAGGGGTGGCCATCCATCTGCAGACCACCGTTGCCGACGTGGAAAAGGCCGGCGGCGTGCAACGCGTGAAGCTCAGCAGCGGCGAGACCGTTGAGGCCGACACCGTGCTGCACGCCACCGGCCGCCGGCCCAACACCGCCGGACTCGGCGTGGCCGAACTCGGGTTGGAGCTGATGAACAACGGTGCCTTGCCTGTCAACGAGCAGCTGCAGACCCCGGTGCCCTCCCTCTACGCGCTGGGCGACCTGGTGGGCCGCAGGGCGCTGACCCCCGTGGCGCTGGCCGAGGCCATGTACCTGGTGGACCATGTGTGGGGTCCGGCCGCCGGCAAAGCCGCCCGCGGAGCTATCGACTACGCGCTCGTGCCCACGGCCGTGTTCACGCACCCCAACGTCGGCACCGTGGGCCTGAGCGAAGAGCAGGCGCGCAAACAGTACCCGTCGGTCAGTGTGTACCGCAGCGAATTCAAGGCCTTGCAGCACACGCTCAGCGAGAGCAGCGAACGCACGCTGATGAAACTGCTGGTTGACGATGCCAGCGACCGCGTGCTGGGCCTGCACATGGTGGGTGGCGAGGCCGGCGAGGTGATCCAGGGTTTTGCCGTGGCCCTGCAAGGCGGTCTGACCAAGGCGCAGCTCGACCGCACGCTGGGCATCCATCCGTCTGTGGCCGAAGAGTTCGTGACGATGCGCGAGCCGCTGCGCCAGGCATCCTAGCCAAAGGAAACGCCGGGCCGTTCCCAAGTTTCCTTTGCTCCCCCCGGCGCCAAGTTCGCGCACCGCGCCACCGACGGGCCGGCCGGTTCGTCGCCGTCGATGAAGTGGGTCAATCCGCCGGTGGCCTACATGCTGCACGCCGGCGTGCCGCTGCTGATCCAGGCTGGCGTGCACGTGCCGCCATTGCACGCGGGCGACCTGGCACGCGTGGCGCTGGAGGCGTATCCCGGTTTGCTGGCGCGCGAGTTGATTGGCGCACGGCCCTACAAGAGCGACGAGAAAGCCAAGCAAACCGCCGACCACCTGATCGCCCGCAAAGACCTGCTCGAAGCGCTGGAGCAAGGCCGCACCCGGCTGCAACTGCGGCTGCGCATGACGCATGCGCAGCGCGATGCGCTGGTGGCCGATGCGTCGGGCGACCGGCTCGACGCGGTCTTGTGCCTGCTGCAGGCCGCTTGGGCCAGCCAGCGGCCGGGCTACGGTTTGCCGGCCGAGGTGGACCCACTCGAGGGCTGGATCGTCAGCGCCTAGGGTTGCCCGCGTGGCGCGCGCGGGGGGGGCCGCCGTATGCTCCAAACATCGAGCCTGAATCTTCTCCAGATCAACAGTCGTGCCAGGACACCACACCGATGAAGACCGTTGACGAAGTTGCCGGCGCTGCCGAAGCACAACCCCTGCAGCCTGAACCGAACGCTGCGCGACGCGGGGTCTGGACCGGTGTGCTGATCGGCCTGGCGCTTGGCGTGGCGGGCTCATACGTCGTCTCGTGGCTGCCGGCCCAAACCGAAGGCATCGACTACAACCACGACGGTCTTCTCGACGAAACGCGGACCTACGCGCCGACCGGTGTCTTGTTGAAGACCGAGACCGACCGCAACTTCGACGGCAAGGTCGACCACATCACCTACTTCGACCGCCAGGGGCTCATCCTGTCATCCGATGCCGACAACGATTTCGACGGCGTCTTCGAAACGCGAACCCGCTACCAGAACGGCCATGCGGCGACGACAGAGGTTGACAGCGACGGTGACGGCTATCCGGACACCCGGTCCGAGTACGCGCATGGCGTGCTATCGACCACCACGTACTTCAACCCCGCCACCGGCCATCCGCTGCGCATCGAGTACTACCGGCTGGGCAAGGTGACGCGGGCCGAAAAAGACAACGACCACGACGGCCGGCTCGACACGCGGCACCACTACACGCCGTTCGGCGAGCCCAAGGCGCCCGAGGTCATCCGATAGCGAGGGCGACGTGCCGTGGCGGAGGGATGATGCAGCGACGAAACCCTGGGGTGCTTGTGCTGCGGACGAAAAAACGCCCGAACGCATCCGGGATGCGGTTCGGGCGCGGGGTCTGTTGAATCAGTTCAATCAGAACTCGTAGGTCATGCCGACTGAGACGGCCTTTGCGTTGTAGCCCGCGAAGTTGTGCCCGTCACCATCCTTGTTTCGCGTGACGATGCCGTGGCCGCTGACGCCCAGCGCGTAGTGGGCGTAGTCGTCATTGCGCAAGGTCGTAGCAACCGCATAGACCGAGACCTTCTTGTCTTCAAAGAAGTGCTTGTAGCCCAGTGAGAACTGGTTGGCCTTGTTTTTCACGTGCTGAAAGTCGCCACTGACGGAGGGTGTGTTCATGTCCGGAGGTGCGCCAGCAGGATTACCCGGCGTATTTCCGGCATGGGCCCAGCCGAGGTTCAGTTCATCATGTGAAGTCAGTTTTTGCGTCAATGCTAGCCACGTGCCGGTGCGGGTACGCTCGTCGCCCAACGCACTGACGGCATTGCGTTTCATTCTTTCCAGGATGAAGTTGACCGTGGTCGACTCCAGGAACGTGTACCGAACCCCGATCTTGTAGGCACTT
>DASQOS010000093.1:0-4127 GCA_035644375.1 Rhizobacter sp. | reverse complement strand
CCGATCGCAACGAACACGCCGGCGGCACCGAGGCCGCCGTCGGTTCTGCGCGCATGCGCCTGCAAGGCAGTGGCAAGATGGCCATGCCGCCGCCGGGCCGTCCCACACGTCGGCAGCCGGGCACCAATCCCGGCGAACCGGATCTGCCCGATCCCGCAGCGGAGCCGGCAAGCGGCGGCGCGGAATGAGCCGAATGGCCACGCTGCAGCCGCGACGCGCCCAGGGCGTGTCGGCCGGCTTCACGCTGGTCGAATTGCTGATCACCGTGGTGATTCTTGCGCTGCTGGCGGGCGGCGCCATGAGTTTTGCCGACCTCGCCGTCAAGCGCACCCAGGAACAGGAACTGCGCACCGCGTTGCGCCAGATCCGCGATGCGATCGACGCTTACAAAGCCGCCGCCGATGCCAACCGCATCCGCAAGGCGGCCGACGAGTCGGGTTATCCGCCCAGCCTGTCCACACTCAGCGAAGGCGTCGCCGACCCGAGCAGCCTGAAAGGCAAGAAGCTGTATTTCTTGCGCCGGCTGCCGCGCGACCCCCTGGCCGATCCGGCCCTGCCGGCCGAAGCCACCTGGGGACTGCGCAGCTACGACAGCGACGCCAGCGACCCGCAGCCCGGCCGCGATGTCTTCGATGTGTACTCGCTGTCGCCGCGGGTCAGTCTGGGCGGTCGCCCGTACCGCGAATGGTGAAGCCGGCCCCCTCATGGCAGGCAGCACCGCTGCGCGGGTTCACGCTGATCGAGCTGATGGTCGTGATGGCCATCATCGCCAGCCTGATGACCCTGGCGCTGCCGCGCTACTTTCACAGCCTCGACCGCAGCCGCGAGGCCGTGCTGAAGCAAGACCTGCACATCATGCGCGACGCCATCGACAAGTTCCTGGCCGACCGCGGGCGCTACCCCGGCACGCTGGAGGAGCTGGCAGAAAAACGCTACCTGCGCAAACTGCCGGTGGACCCCATCACCGAGAAAACCACGACCTGGATCGTCGTGGCGCCGCCCGATGGCGATGGGCGTGAAGGCGTTTACGACGTGCGCAGCGGCGCCGCCGGAACCAGTCTCGACGGAGACGCGTTTGAAAGTTGGTGATTCTTGAAGACGATCAGCAAACTGTCATCGTTGTTCTTTACGCTGCCAGATGCATTTCATGTGCAGATCGGTGGCGCGCCTCGCCATTGCCGCATGCCTGCGCCCGGGGATTCTTCAACGTGAGTCAGCCACAGATGCTCGAGGATATCGACCGTGTCCGCTTTGCCGATGCGGTTGAAGCGTCGTTCCGCGTCTTCAGCCGGCACCAGTTTTTTGTGTGGAGCCAAAGTTCGGTACAGGCTTTGATCCCGCACGAGATTCTGATCTGCGGAATCGAAGATGGTTCCCGTCAAGGCATGGCCATCCACCGCTTCAGTGGCAGCCGCTACTTCCGCCAAGAGCAGTTCGACGTGGTGGCCGATCCGCTGAACGGCCTGATGCCTCGTTTGCTGGCGGTGGCTACCAGCAGCCGCTCCAGCATCATCTTCTGCCCGACCGCCAGTGACACGCTGGCCGACGACAAGCTGCTGGCGCTGGTGGCCGAAAACGAACTGAAGAACCTGGCCGCGCAAATGGTCATGGGCACGCGCGGCAAGTTCGAGGCGTTTTATGTGTTCTCGCGCCTGTCGGTCGAGCTCGACGCGCGGCTCAGTTTCCTGATCGAGTTGGTGGTGCCGCATTTGCACAACGCGTTCCTGCGGGTGCTGGCCACCGAACGCGAGGCGGCGGGCACCCACACCCAGCGCTCCGGCCGCATCGTCACGCCGCGGCAGGAAGAAATACTCAAGCTCATCAAGAACGGCAAGACCAACTCCGAGATTGCCGAAGTGCTGAACTGCAGTCCCTGGACCATCAAGAACCACATCCAGGCGATCTTGCGCAAGCTCGACTCCAACACCCGCACGCACGCCATCTCCCGGGCGATGAGCCTGGGCATCCTGACCCTGGACTGAGGCCGGGTCTCGGCGCTCGGCCGCAGGGCGCCGCCTTGCGGCCGGCGGCTTTCGTTCGCTCCCTTTTTCCCCTCTCCTCCTTCGGCTTCGCCTGAGCCGCCGCCGCTGCGTTTGCTTCGCCGCGCGCGGCCTCATTTGCAGCTTCGGCAACCGGCGGGGTGCCAGCCCCCGTCACCCTGCGGACTAGCTATTTCGGTTGGGGTAGCTCGGTGCCGGCTTCTTGGAGCCGTCACGCTACCAAAGTAACGTCATGACACCGGCTTGATGGTGAAGCCGAGCTGACGCAGTGGTGTCGTTCATCAAAAAAAACTTCGAGGAGATGCCGTGGATGTAGACCTGTTCATCAAGAAGATGCCCCACGTGGTCAAGGAGTTGATCAGCCGAGAGGCCTCCGACAACCGCCGCTCGATCAATCAAGAGGCCATCGCGTTGCTGGAAGAAGCCCTGGTGCACCGCGGCGGGTCGACCAGCGCCAAACGCAAACAGATCCAGTCGCTGCTGGCCGACTTCGCCGACTCCAGCAGCTCGACGCTGGCTTCCAGCCCCGAGATACCCGGCGTCAAACGAGGCAGCCCGGCCTGAAGCCGGCCTGCCGATTTCTCCCATCACCGAGGATTCAACATGCCTAAAAACTTCAAGATCGCGTGGCCCGCCGTCGCATTGCTTGCGATGCTCTGCGGCCCTGCCGCGTCAACGGCCGCTGTGGCGGCGGGCGACGCGGCGTATCCGAGGTCTGCCGCGGCTTTCGATCGCAGCGCGGCCTGGGGAACGCCCGAGTCGAACAGCGATTTCCTGGCCAAGGTCGCCAGCCAGCTGAGCCGGTCTGCGGCCGACTCGGCGGCGCAGGCCATGAGCCACCCGCTGGCCGCGGCCAACGACCCGGACCCGTTCTCCGACGGCTTCATGATCCCGCGCGGCCGTTCCGACCTCGCGCTGTGGAACCTGTGCGCCACCGTGCGCGCCCAGCAGCACGCCAAGTTTTTCGACCTGATCGACAACGGTGCCAAAACCGTGCTGGAGATCGAGCATGAGCAAGTCTCCGCGGTGCCGCTGCCTGGCGTGATGTGGTTGTTTGTGATGGGCGTGCTGGGCATGGCGGGAACCCGCATCACCGGCATCACCGGCGGCGCAGCGCGGCGCGAGGGCGCACCGTCGTTCGGCCAGACCGCCGCGGCATGATCCGCTCCGGCAGAGCATGAGTGCAGATGCCGCCGCTTCGCAGGCCAGCCGAGGGTTCACCTACCTGGGTGTGCTGTTCATCATCAGCCTGCTGGGCCTGACGGCGGCGATGGCGAGCGTGGTGTGGAGCGCTGCCCAGCAGCGCGAAAACGAACGCCAGCTCGTCTTCGCCGGCCTGCAGTTCCAGAACGCGATCGAGCGCTACAGCACGCGTGCCCAGGCTCAGCAGAGGCACTACCCGCGCCAGCTCGACGAGCTGCTGCGCGACCCGCGCGCACTCGGCATCCAACGCGATCTGCGCAAGATCTATGTCGATCCGATCACCGGCGACAAGCGCTGGGGTTTGGTGCGGCTGCCCGACGGCGGCATCGTCGGCGTGTACAGCCTGTCGGACCGACAGCCCTTGCGGACCCGCTTTCCCAGCGACGGTGCCAGCGGCGTGAAGATGGCCGACACCTACCGCGACTGGCGCTTCATTGCGCCGAGTGCGGTCGACCTGCTGTCGCCGGTCGCGCCGCCCGATGCGTCGGCGTCGGGACCTGCCGACGCAGCGTCAACCGAGGTCACTGCCAAGACGCTGGGCGCTGAACTGCCGGCGTCCGGCGCGCCATGACGGCGGCTGCTTTCGCGCCGACGACAAAGGCAGCGTTCGCGTCCTGGATGAACTGTCATGTTTGAACGCAAGAATCGCTGAGCCAGGGTCAGGCCGTCGCTGCGGCCGCGGCTCGCCCGCCCTTTGCCCTCGGTTTTCTCATGTCTTCTTGCCCCATGTTGTCTCCTTCGTCGCAGCCCCGAGCCACCCACGCGCTGCCTCCAGGAGGTGTATTTTTCTACTGGCTCGCTGCCTTGCTGCTGATGGCGGCGATGGCGCTCGATGCGCGTGCGCAGACGCCAGAGCCGGCACCTGGCGCCGATCCGCCGGTGGCGCGCTTCGACGTCTTCGAGTACCGGGTCGAGGGCAACACC
>DASQOS010000092.1:0-3998 GCA_035644375.1 Rhizobacter sp. | reverse complement strand
GACTTCCAGTCGAGCTTCAAACCGGTCAGGGCCACCACCACGAACAGCGAATGGGCCACCATGCGCAAAGGCGCTTGCAGCACCGACAGCGCGCCTTCGAGCATGGCGCTGCGCACCAGCGACCCGGTGCCGCCATAGCTGGCTTGTTCGCGGGCTTGAACGATCGTCACCACGCCGAGCACCCGCGGCATCACCAGCATCAGCAGCGTGCACAGCCACAGGCCGACCATTTCGAGCGGGATGGAACGTGCGTCGTTGAAGATCGTGTAGCCGCCGAACAGCCACAGCGCGCCCCCCAGCAGCACGAAGCCCAGCCACAGCGGCGCGGACAGATAGGCCATCGCGCCGGTGAACAGCATCGCGCGGTGCACGCCATGCAGGCCGGGCTCGGCCATCAGACGGGCATTCTGCAGGTTGCCCTGGCACCAGCGGCGGTCGCGCTGCAGTTCTTCCAGCAGGTTGGGCGGTTGTTGTTCGTAGCTGCCTTGCAAGTCGTTGACCAGCCACACGTGGTAGCCGGCACGGCGCATCAGCGCGGCCTCGACGAAGTCGTGCGACAGGATTTCGCCGCTCAGGCCGCCGCGGCCGCGCAGCGGCGCCAGGGCGCAGTGCTGCATGAAGGGTTCGACGCGAAAGATCGCCTTGTGGCCCCAGTAGTGCGATTCGCCGAGTTGCCAGTACTGCATGCCGGCGGTGAACAGACGTCCCGCGACGCGGCCGGCAAACTGCTGCGAGCGTGCATGCACGGTGGCCATGCCGCAACCCTGAGGCGCGGTCTGGATGATGCCGGCGCTGGGATGCGCTTCCATCAGGCGCACCATGCCGAGCAGGCAATCGCCGCTCATCACGCTGTCGGCATCGAGCACCACCATGTAGCGGTAGTTCGCGCCCCAGCGACGGCAGAAGTCGGCCACGTTGCCCGACTTGCGCTTGGTGCGGTGCTGGCGCCAGCGGTAGTGGACACGCATGGCGCCCTGGCAGCTGATTTTCAGCTCGGCCCAGGCGGCCAGTTCCGTGGCACGCAGGCCGGGGTCGCTGGTGTCGGACAGCACGTACACATCGAACAAACGCGCGCCGCCGGTCTCGATCAGCGATTCACAGGTGGCCCGCAGGCCCGCGAACACGGTGGCCACGTTCTCGTTGCAGATGGGCATGATGATCGCGGCGCGCGCATCCGCGTGCAGGGGATGGTGGGCCACGGCACGCGCCGACAGCGCATGCGGGTCACCGCGGCGTTGCACCCAAAACCCCATCAGTGCGGTGACGAAGCCCGCAGTCACCCAGGCGAACAACAGGGCGAACAGCGAAATCTGCGTGACACGCAGCCATTCGTGTTCATAGTGGGGCAACACCTGCATGAGCAAGGCGGTGGCGCCTAGCGCCGACAGCACGACCATGCCCAGCAAGGTCAAGCGGCGACGCGAGGCCGCTCGCTGCCACGGCAGCAGCGCTGGCTTGGCAGCCGCCGGGCCGCGGCCCAGCGAACCAACGCGCGCCAGCGCGGACAGCATGGCATCACCCAGGCTCGCAAAAAAACCGCGCCACGGTTGCGCGACCATCGAGCGGCGCTGGATGGGCGGGGCACTCGGCCCGACACCCGGGCTGGCGCTCGTGTTCTGCCATGGGGAGCTGAAACCAGCGGGCCCGCAGCTCAATCGGGCTGAATGATGTTGGTCCATGTTTCGGTCAGTGCGTCATTGGCTTGTTGAAGAAAAGCACGCAGCTCCAAGGGCTGCTGTGGGTTGATACGTTGGGCACGCAGCGCCATGCGCCAACCGCCAGAGGCGCTGTTGGGATAGGCATTGCTTTCGATGACCTTGCCGTTGCTGCCGGCGCTCACCACGGCTTTCACCGCCGCGTTCGCGGTCAGTCGGCTCAAGGCCGGGCCGGTGAAATCGACGATGTACTGGACTTCGTTGCGGCCGAGTTCGGTGAGACCGCGACCGCTGCGTGATTGCGTGGTCCAACCGGCAGGCGGACGCTGTTGCCGTTGGCCCTGCCACTGCATCCGGTACGCCACGTCGATCGGCTGGCCGACCGGCGGCGTGCGCTCCGGCACCCAGTAGGCAACGATGTTGTCGTTGGTTTCATCCGGCGTCGGCAGTTGCAGCAATTCGACCCGGCCCGGTCCCCAGGATCCTTTGGGCGTGATCCAGACGCTGGGCCGACGGTCGTACTGCGCTTCGCTGTCTTCGTAGCTGGCAAAGGCACGGTCGCGCTGCATCAGGCCGAAGCCTTTGAGCTCGCGCGTGGCGAACGAGGTCACGAGCGGGTTCTTCGGGTTGATCAGCGGGCGCCACAGCCATTCGCCTTCGCCGGTGGCGACCATCAGGCCGTCCGAGTCATGCACTTCGGGGCGGAAGTCGTCGGGGCTCGGCTGGTTCTCGCCGTGGTGAAACATGCTGGTCAGCGGCGCGATGCCGAGCGTGCTGACGCCGGCGCGCAGAAACAGCCGCGAGCGCACATCGGCCACCGTGTTGTCGCCCGGCCGCAGCGTGATTTCATATGCGCCCGTGGCGCGCGGCGAATCGAGCAACGCGTTGACGACGAGCGCGGTGGCATGGGCGGCGGGGCGCTGGATCCAGAACTCGGTGAAGCGCGGAAACTCCTCGCCCTGCCCGCCCACGGTGTCCAGCCCCAGGGCACGGGCCGACAACCCGTAATGCTGGCCTTGGCCCAGCGCGCGGAAATAGCTGGCGCCCAGGAACACCACCAACTCATCCTTGTAGGAAGGGGTGTTCAGGGCGTAGTGGACGCGAAAGCCGGCAAACCCCAGGTCACCCCAGGTCTGCGGCGCCAGCTTGTTCTTGCCGTAGTCGAAGGCCTCGGCCGTAAACGGAAGGTGCTGCACGCCTTTGGCCGTCACCTCGTTGATGCGCACCGCCTGCGCATGCAGCCGGCTGAGGTGAAAGAACATCAACTCGAAAGGAAGCTTTTCATCACGCCACACCGCGCGTTCCGGTTTGAAACGGATGTCGCGGGACTGGTCATAGTCGAGGTTCTTCAGATCCGCCGGCAGCGCTTTGTCGTTCGACACATAAGGGGTGTGCGAGAGCTGCAGCGCCTGCAAAGCCACATCGTCGAAACCGAAGCTCCGCGCCTGGACCCAGCCAGGGGCCAACAGCAGCAGGCTGCTGAGGACAGCAATGCGCACACAAGGGTGAACGGCAAATGGACGCAAGTCGCTTCTCTCTTCAGGGGAACGGTTGCGGCCAAGAATCACCGCAGGCAGATCTCTAGCGCAACCAACGTGCCATCCGAAAAAAGAAGATAAAAATCAATGAGTTAACTGATTCTGTGCGGCTTTTCTCAGGCGTTTTGGGAAGAAAACACGCCGCTTTTGTCGCCGAGCGGCGACAGCCCAATCCAGCGATTGGGGTTTGCCCCAGGTACGGCGTAGAAATGAGCCTGTCGCTACTCGGCGACAGACGATTCGCCGCGGAACAAGCCGGGCGTCAGATCGTGCTTTTGCAGCAGCCGATAGAACTCGGTCCGGTTGCGATCGGCAAGGCGCGCGGCGTCGGCCACATTGCCATCGGTCAGTTTGAGCAAACCCACCAGGTAATCGCGTTCAAAGCGCTCGCGCGCCTGGGCCAGGCTCAGCACCTCGACGCTCGGAACGCGCAGCGCACGCTGTACCAAGCTCAATGGAATCAGCGGTGTGGTGGCCAGCGCGGACACCTGCTCGACCACGTTGTGCAGTTGGCGCACGTTGCCCGGCCACGTGGCCGTGGCGAGCGCCTTCATGGCATCGGGAGCAAAACCGTTCAGCCGTTTGCCGTACTTCTCGGCCAATTTGGACAGGAAATGGTTGGCCAGCAGCGGGATGTCTTCGCGCCGGTCACCCAACGCCGGCAGGTTCAGCGCCACGACGTTGAGTCGGTAAAAAAGGTCTTCACGGAACTGCCCCTGAGCCATCGCGGCATTCAAATCGCGGTGCGTGGCAGACAGGATTCGCACGTTGACCGGGATGTTCTGGCTCGACCCGACAGGCCTCA
>DASQOS010000091.1:0-2538 GCA_035644375.1 Rhizobacter sp. | reverse complement strand
CGGTATCCTGCCCGCCGCCAATGGCAGCGACGCCGGCGGTTCGATTCGCTCGCCCGCAGCTACCTGCGGCCTGTTTGGTCTGAAGCCGACCCGCGGCCGCGCGCCGCTCGGCCCGGCGCGCTTCGATGGCGGCGGCGGCATTGCCACGGTTCATGCGCTGACCCGCTCGGTGCGCGACAGCGCCGCGTTGCTCGATGCAGTGGCCGGTCCCGAACTTGGCGCATCCTATGCCAGCCCGATGCAAAGCCGGCCGTTTCTCGACGAGGTGCAGCAACAGCCGAAGCGTCTGCGCATCGCGGTGATGCCGCAGTCGCTGTTCGGCGACGAGGTGGCGCCGGATTGTCTCACCGCTGTCGCCGACGCTGCAGCCTTGTGCGCCTCGCTCGGTCATATCGTGGAACAAGCCGCTCCTGCAGTCGATACCGAGCTTTATCTGCGGACGCGCCAGGTGATGAAGGCCGCCGCGGCCGCCACCGGCATTCACGCCGCCGAGCGCGGCCTCGGCCGCAAGGCCACTGACAAGGATTTCGAGCACGCCACCTGGGAAGCCTATCGCCACGGACTGACGGTCACCGGCGAGGATGTGATGCGTGCGCGCGAGGCGATGTTCGCGTTGCACCAGCAGGTCGCGCAGTTCATGGCGACCTACGATATGATTCTGTCGCCGACGACTGCGTTGGGCCCTTTCATGGTCGGCACCATGGGCCCCGAATACACAGACGACATTGCCGGTACTTTGCGGCGACGCGTGTCCGCCTTCACCGCGCTCGCCAACATGACCGGGCAGCCGGCGATGTCGGTGCCGCTGTTCTGGAACGCCGCCGACATGCCGGTGGGCGTGCAGTTCTGGGGCCGCTTCGCCGAAGAAGCGACACTGTTTCAACTCGCCGGCCAGCTGGAGCGCGCGCGCCCGTGGTTCAAGCGCTTGCCGTCGATGACGCTGGAGGCCGCACGATGACTGCAACGGCAGGCTATCTCAGTATTCGCGACGTCAACAAGGTCTATGGCGCACAGCACGGCGAGGCCACCACAGCGCTGGAGAGCATTTCGCTCGAGGTGAAGCAGGGCGAATTTCTCGCCGTCCTCGGCCCGTCCGGTTGCGGCAAGTCGACCTTGCTGCAGATCGTCGCCGGCCTGATCGACGGCACCGCCGGCGAGGTGCTGCTGAACGGCAGCCCGGTGACGGCGCCGCCGCCAGAAATGGTCTATCTGTTCCAGCAATACAGCAAGTCGCTGCTGCCCTGGCGCACGGTGGAGCAGAACGTCGCGCTGGTGTTGGAATCGAAGGGCATGAAGAAGCGCGACATCGTGGCGCGCTGCGGCGAATTTCTCGGCATGGTCGGACTGGCCAGCTTCCGAAAACACTATCCGTGGCAACTCTCCGGCGGCATGCAGCAGCGCGTCGCCATTGCCCGCGCGCTCGCCGCGCAGCCGCGCGTGCTGCTGCTCGACGAACCGTTCAGCGCGGTCGATGCGTTAACCCGGATCGAATTGCAGTCGCTGGTGCTCGACCTGTGGGCGCGCCAGGGCCTGACCATTCTGCTGATCACCCACGACGTCGACGAGGCTGTGTTCATGGCCGACCGCATCGCCGTGCTGTCGTCGCGCCCGTCCACCGTGGAGATGGTGGTTGATACCGAGCTGCCGTGGCCACGTGACGCCATGGGTACGCGCGAACTGCCGCGCTTCCTGCAGCTGCGCCACGAGTTGGTCACGCATCTGCTGCAACGCCAGAATGCGGGGCGCGCCGATGCCTGAACTGGGCCGCAAGGGATTCGGGCTGCTGTCGATCCTCAGCGTGTTGCTCTTGTGGGAGCTGATCTGCCGCGCCGGGCTGGTCAACCTATCTCTGTTGCCGCCGCCGTCGCAGATCGCACCGGCTTTGTGGAAGATCGTCGCGTCAGGCAGCTTCCTGGTCCCGCTCGGCCAGACCCTGGGCATGCTGCTGATCGGCTACACCATCGCCTGCGTGGCCGGCGTCGCGCTCGGCCTGCTGATGGGCTGCAGCGACTATCTCTACGGCTTGCTTGAGCCGCTGGTCGAGGTGATCCGGCCGATCCCGAAGCCGGCGCTGATCCCGGCTATGGTGGTGTTCCTCGGCATCGGCGCCGGCATGAAGATCACCATGGTGGCGCTGGCGGCGTTGTTTCCGGTGCTGATCAACACGCTGCAGGGCGTCCGCGGCGTCGACCCGGTGCTGCTTGCCACCGCGCGCACGCTCGGTTGCTCGCGCCTCGCGACCATCCGCAAGATCATTCTGCCGGCGTCATTGCCGATGATTCTCACAGGCATGCGCGTCAGCCTCAGCATGGGCCTGGTGCTGGTGATCCTTGCCGAGATGCTGGCCGCCGAAAGCGGCATAGGCTTTTTGATCCTAGATCTGCAGCGCTCGTTCCAGGTGCGGCCGATGTATGCCTGGATTACGATCCTCGCCGCCGTCGGTCTGGTGCTGAATGTCTTGTTCGAAATGGTCGAGGATTGCGCTGTGCCATGGCGCGCGAAATAACCGGCCAGATCAATGATGGCCATCTTGAAAGG
>DASQOS010000090.1:0-5140 GCA_035644375.1 Rhizobacter sp. | reverse complement strand
GCGCAGCGCTCGCTGCATGCGGCCACGGTGCGCCAGCGTTTGCAGGAGCTGCACCAGCACCTGGGCATGCGTTTTCCCATTTACCTGCTGGTCACCAAGTGCGACCTGCTGGCCGGCTTCATGGACACGCTGGGCGAGGTCGACAAGGACACGCGCGCCACGCCCTGGGGCATGACCTTCAAGCTCGACAAGCAGCAGCACACCGACCTGTCGGGTTTCGGCAGCGAGTTCGATGCGCTGGAAAAGCGCCTGACCGATGGCCTGATCGGCCGGCTGCAGCTCGAACGCGACCCGCAGCGCCGCGCGCGCATCTACGGCTTTCCGCAGCAGTTCGAGGCGCTGCGCGAGCTGCTGAAGAACCACATCGAGCAGGTGTTCTCGCCTTCGCAGTTCGAGGCCCACCCGCTGCTGCGCGGTGTGTACTTCATCAGCGGCACGCAAGAGGGCACGCCGATCGACCGCATGCTCGGCCGCATCGCGCGCACCTACAAACTGGAGCGCACGGTGGTGCCGCCGCTGCAGTCCAGCGGCAAGAGCTTCTTCTTGTCGCGCCTGCTGCAGGAGGTGGTGTTTGCCGAGAGTGCGCTGGCCGGCACCGACATCAAATGGGAACGCCGCCGCGGCTGGCTGGCGGCGGGCGCCTATGTGCTGATCGCTGCGGTGTCGGTGCTCGCGCTGATCGCCTGGGCCACCAGCTACGTCGGCAACCAGCGCTACGTGGCCAAGGTCGACACGACCGTCGAAGAAGTGCGCAAGCTGGTGCAGTCCACGCCCAACCGCATGTCGGGCGACATCATGGTGCTGTTGCCGGCGCTCGAAGCCACACGCGACCTGGCACGCGCCGGCGTCGGCGAGTCGGCACCGTGGTCGCTGGGCTTTGGCCTGTACCAGGGCCGCAAGCTCGACGCCGCGTCGCGCCAGGCCTACCGCCGCATGCTGGTCGACGCGGTGTTGCCGCGCATCGCACTGGGCATCGAAGAGCAGCTCAGGAACGGCGTCGACAACCCCGAGCTGCAGTACGAGGCGCTCAAGGCCTACGTGATGCTGTACGACCCGGCGCGTTTCGACCCTGCGGCGCTCAAGCTGTATGTGCTGGCCGATTGGGAGATGAACCTGCCGCGCGCGGTCACGACCGAACAGCGTGCCGAACTCGAATCGCACCTCGACGCGTTGCTGGCCGAAGGGCAGGCCGTGTCGCCGCTGCCCGAAGACAAGACGCTGGTGGCGCAAACACGCGCCCGGCTGGTGGCCACGCCGCTGACCGAACGCGTGTTCCGCCGCCTGCGGCGCCAGGGCGTGGGCGCCGAGTTTCCCGACTTCACCATCGCCAAGGCCGCCGGCCCAGGTGCCGCACTGGTGTTCGTGCGTGGCAGCGGCCAGCCGCTGACCAAGGGCGTGCCGGGGCTGTTCACCTACGACGGCTACCACAAGGGGTTTCAGCGCGAGGTCGAACGCGTGTCCAGCCAACTCGCCGATGAAGAGAGCTGGGTGCTCGGCGTGACCGACGACAAGCGCCAGAACGCGCTGCGCGACATGGACGTGCGCCTGAAGCTGAACGACGAAGTGCGGCGCCTGTACCTGACCGAATACGCCAGGGTGTGGGAAGAGTTCATCGCCGACATCAAGATGGTGCAGACCGGCAACCTGGCGCAGGCGGTGCAGATGTCGCGCGTGCTGTCGGCGCCCGACACGCCGCTGGTGCCGCTGATGCGCGCGATCTCGCGCGAGACCACGCTGGGCGACAGCAAGGACGTCACCGCCAAGGTCGAGTCGAGAGCGCGCGATGCGATTCAGCGCTCGCGCGAAGAGCTGCTGCTGTTGCTGGGCAACAAGGGCACGGCCTCGCCGCTGGCGCCGGGCGCGCGCGTCGAGAGCATCGTCGACGACCGCTTCATCGGCCTGCGCCAGATGGTCACCGCACCCGACGGCAAGGGCCCGGCGCCGATCGACGCCACCGTGGCGCTGATCAGCGAGGTCTACACCTTGCTGACAGCGGCCGACACCGCGGTGAAGGGCGGCAACGTGCCGCCGCCGTCCGAGGTGCCGAACAAGGTGAAGGCCGAGGCCGCGCGTCTGCCCGACCCGGTGCGCTCGCTGCTCAACACCTTGTCGGTGAGCGGCACCAAGGCCGCGCTCGACATCACGCGCAGCAACCTCGGCAACGCGATCAATTCCGAGATCGGCGAGTTCTGCCGCCAGGCCATCAGCGGGCGCTATCCGTTTGCGCGCAGCAGCCAGCGCGACGTGACGCAAGAAGACTTTGCGCGCCTGTTTGCGCCGGGCGGCCTGTTCGACAATTTCTTCCAGAAGAACCTCGCCAACTTCGTCGACACCTCGACGCGGCCGTGGAGCTTTCGCAAGATCGACGGCGCGTCGATGGGCACCGACAGTTCCACGCTGCTGCAGTTCCAGCATGCGGCGGCCATCCGCGACACCTTCTTTCGCGCCGGCGGCAACATGCCCAACCTGCGGCTCGACTTCAAGCCCGAGTCGATGGATGCCACGGTGACGCAGTTCATCCTCGATGTCGACGGCCAGATCGTGAAGTACGCGCACGGCCCGCAAATCCCGACGGCCATCCAGTGGCCCGGGCCGCGCGGCAGCTCGCAAGTGCGCGTGGCGCTGTCGCCGGTGTCGGCCAGCGGTTCTTCGGGGCTGGTGAACGACGGCCCGTGGGCGCTGTTCAAGCTGCTCGACCGCCAGCAGATCGAAGGCGCGGGCGCGCCCGAGCGCTTTCGTGCGACCTTCAACGTCGACGGCCGCAAGATCGTTTTTCTGATCACCGCCAGCAGCGTGCGCAACCCGTTCCGCCTGAGCGAGCTGCAGGAGTTCTCGTGCCCGGGCAAGCTGTGAACGACCTGAGCCTGGCCGAACTGCTGGCCGGCACCGGGCTTGCCGCCGCGGGCTGGTACGGCAAGATGGCGATGCTCGGCGACTTTGCCAGCCGCCGCCTGCCGCAAAACTTTGTCGACGTGTGCGACCGCTGGCTGGCCCTCGGCATCGACGCCAGCCGTGCGCAACTCGGCGAGCGCTGGCTCGACGTCTACCTGCATGGCCCGATCTGGCGCTTTGCGTGGGCGCCCGGCGTGCTCGACGAGCAATGGTGGTTCGGCGTGATGATGCCCAGCGTCGACAAGGTCGGCCGCTACTTTCCCCTTGTCATCGCACGCCCGGCGACCGGCGCACCCGACAGCAGCGAAGGCCTGCACGCACTGGCCGCCTGGTACGGCCACCTGAGCGCCGCGGCGCTGCACACGTTTCATGCTGGCGCCACGTTGGAAGAATTCGAGTCGTCGCTCGCCAGCGCACCGCCGATCGGCGAAGCCGGTGCGTTGGGGGTGCTGAACGGCAGCGCCTTGCCGGGGCGCCAGCGCTACGCCGTTCAAACCTCGCCTTCGTTGCCTCAATGGATGGCCGCGCTGACTCACGGCGAAGCCCTGCACCGCTACGCCGGCCACACGCTGTGGTGGCCCGATTCGGCCAACACCTCCGACAACAGTTTCAGCGTGGCGCGCGGCCTGCCGCCACCCGAGTATTTTGCGGAGATCCTGGGAGGTCACTGGTGACCCCGATGGACTGCGCTGGCCCCTATTTGGAGACGCGGCGATGAGCGAGCCGGCACCGCCCGAGAGCGCGCCGCTCAAGACCACGTTGATGGACGACAACGAACGCACCACCATCAGCCCGCCGCCCGCGGGCAGCGGCGCCATGAACCACGGTGGCAGTTCGTTGCCGCTGGGCCACCGGCTGCAGGAATACGTGATCGAGGGGCTGATCGGCGAGGGCGGCTTCGGCATCGTTTACCTGGCGCGCGACACGCAGCTGGGCCGCGTGGTGGCGCTCAAGGAGTACATGCCTTCGTCGCTGGCCACACGCGGCACTCACCATGAGGTCTCGGTGCGCTCTCAACGCCACCGCGAGACCTTCGATCTGGGCCTGCGCAGTTTCGTCAATGAAGCGCAACTGCTGGCGTCGTTCGACCACCCGTCGCTGGTCAAGGTGTACCGCTTCTGGGAACAGAACGGCACTGCCTACATGGTGATGCCGTATTACCAGGGCCCCACGCTCAAGCAGTGGCTGGTCGAGAACGGCGCCACGCCGGACGAAGCGTGGCTGCGCGGCCTGCTGTACCAGCTGATCGACGCACTGGAGCTGATGCACCACGAGCGCTGCTACCACCGCGACATCGCACCCGACAACGTGTTGTTGCTGCAGCAAGGCGCCACCCAGCTCGGCTCGCCACTGGCCATGCGTGCGGTGCTGCTCGACTTCGGCGCAGCGCGGCGCGTGATCGGCGATGCCACGCAGGCGCTGACGGTCATCCTCAAATCGGGCTATGCGCCGATCGAGCAATACGCCGAATCGACCTCAATGAAGCAGGGCGCCTGGACCGACGTCTATGCGCTGAGCGCGGTGATGTACGCGGCCATCACCGGCAAGGCGCCGCTGCCGTCGGTGAGCCGCATGGTCAGCGACGACCTGGTGCCGGCGCAAGACATCGCGGCCGGCCGCTACTCGCCGCAGTTCTTGGCGGCCATCGACGCCGGCCTGGCCGTGCGCCCCGACCAGCGTCCGCAAGACATGGCCGCCTTGCGCGCCTTGTTCTCGACGGGCGCGTCGCAGCCGATGGACCTCGATCTGGCAGACGTGGGGCCTTCAGCCCTGGCAACGCCGCGCTTTGAAGATGCGTCCATCACGCTGAACCTCGGCAGCGCGGCCCACCGGGGCGGCACCACCCAGGCGCCGCCGTTGCCGCGCGAACTGCTGGCGCCGACGCCAGCGCCGTCATCGAACACCGTGCCGCTGCCGCGCGTGCCGCAGCCGCCGATCAAGCTGCTGCGCGACCTGCCGCCCAAGCCCGCATCGCGTGCGCCACTGTGGGCCGGTGGCGGGGTGGTGGTGGTCGCGTTGGCGGCGGGATGGTGGTTCGCTGCGGGCGAGCACACGAACCAGGTGCCTGGGGTGACAGGCCAGGCCAGCGCGGTGGCTGCGGCCGGCGGCGTGGCGTCTGCTACGAGCCCGGCCGCCAGCGAGGTGGTCAACGCCGCAGCGGCCAGCGCCAACGCGGTTGAAGTCAAAGCCCCGCCTCCACCGCCGCCGACGCCGTTCACCGTGGTGGGCGCCTTGCAAGACATCGTTC
>DASQOS010000089.1:0-5065 GCA_035644375.1 Rhizobacter sp. | reverse complement strand
CAACAAGGCGCGCCGGGGCTTGCCTGTTCGGTCTCCCGCAATCATGTCTGCGGGTTCGGACAACATCGCCGACAAGGTCGAATCGCTGCGAATCAAGACAGCCTGCTCTTGGATCGGGGCAGCTTTTTCAACGGCGAACTTGGCAGACGGCGTCACGCTTGTCGCGGCTAGCGCTGGTTGCGGCACGGCCCCCAAACCGGTTTGGCAGTCTGCCAACCACTGCACCACGAGACTGAGCATCGGTGTGGGAATGACGGCCCGGTAGGCGGAATCCATCATCCCCTTGAAGCCTTCGAGCGCCAGCTGCCGAACCTGCGTGCCGGCCAGCGACAGTTGTTTGGCCCAGACCCCTGGCCGCAGGTCTTCGCGCTCGAGCACGAGTGCCGTTGGCGCCAGCACACGCTGGGTCTGCAGCGGAGCCAGTTGCGACAAGGCCTGGCAGGTCGCACCGTTGAGCACGAATCCTGCGGCCTGCGTGCCGCCGTCCGAACGCAGGCTGTCCGCACGGGCGGAAACGCCCAGCATGCGAATGCGGCACTCGCGAACGAAAGCCTGGCCGCTGGCCGGCGGAGCCAACACCACCAGCGCCCGAACGTCGTCGCGCTGGGCCGCGACGGATGCGGCAAACAAGGCCCCCAGGCGCACGCCGACAAAGGCCACCTGCGATGCGCCTGACATCGAACGCGCCACATCGGCGGCGGCATGCACCGATGCCAGCCACGCCGGAACACGGTCGCCGTCTTCGTTGTCACCGGCCGAATCGCCGCAACCGACATAGTCGAAGCGCAGCGTCGGCACGCCGCAGGCCGAAAGCGCCAGGGCCAAGTAGCGCAGGCTCCGGTAGGCCGACAGCTCTTCGATGCCGAATGGGGCGCAGATCACCACGGCCAGGGACGAGGGATTGGCTGCAGCGTGCCACCACCCAAACAAGGGCTGCAGCGGATCGCCGAAGTGCAATGCCCGTGCACGCGGCTCCAGCGCGTCGCCAACGGGCGGGTGGTCACCGGCCCTGCTTCGGTCCACCTCAAAGGTCTGCGATTCGGCTGACAATTTCGCGTACATGACCCGGCCCGGAGCGAGGCAGATTTAGAGGGAAACCGAGGCTTGACTGTCCTCACCCGATACCCGGGGTCACCGAACTGGCCGAGGCACGGATAGCTTGCAAATGGTAGTGCAGCCGACCCCGGAGAACGAATTAATTTGAAGACATCCCACCGAATGCGGGGGGCGTTTCTCCGTGTTCTTTCACACTGCCGAATGGGCGTGCCGCGGTTATTTTCTTTCCGCCCCTAACCAAAGGAAACGCCGGGCCGTTCCCAAGTTTCCTTTGCTCCCCTCGGGGGGGCGGACGCGCGAAGCGCGGCCTTGGGGCCTAAGGCGTCACGCCGACTCCGGTCTCTGGGTTTCGAATCAGGCGCGCCAGCAATCCGTCCAATGCAAAGAACATGAGCAGCGAGATCAGCATCAGCACCAGGCCGGCCGTACCGTGCAAAAAACCCTGTCCGGCGTCATCGCCCAAGTGGTAGGTCACGAGGACCAGGATGGCCACGCGCACGATGTTGGCCGCAAAGGCAATGGGCAGAATGGAGGCCAGCATGATGGCGTTGTGCAGTCGGCTCTTGCGCCGCATGAAGTACATGAACAGCGTTCCCAGTGCCGACAAGCTGAACATCGAATGCAGGCCGGAACAGGCGTCGGCCACCAGCATCTGGTACTGCCCGATGGTGATGGTGACACCGCTGCGCGCAATCGGATAACCCAGCGCGTGAAGCAACTCGACGACCAGCAGAGAAATCCATTGCTTCAGCGGGCCGGTGACCATGTCGACCAGAAAGCCCGGCAACGGAATCATGAACATGAAATACAGAAGCGGAAACCAGGCCAGGCGCAAGGCCGGTGCGCCCTTGAGCAGCAGCAACACGCCGGCCACCACCAGCATCTGCGAAGCCAGCTCAAAAATGGAGATCGAGAACGTGCGCCCCAGGGCATACAGCAGCAGGCCGGCGACAAACACCGGCCATCCCAGCAGCGGCATGGGTTCTGAGGCAAGGCGAACGATCGGCCGCCTCAGTTGCCAGAACAGGCAGCCGAGCACGGCCAGAATGATGGCCCCGTGGCCATGCTCTTCGGTTTGCCAGATCCCGGTGGCCGCCCACCAGTACACCGGCAAGTACATCGCGGCAAAGCCCGCCACGGCAATCGCCCAGGCGCTGGCCGCTGCGTCGCCACGCCGCGACAGTCGCCATGACGCGGCAGGGAAGTTCACTTTCTGGCCTTCTTCGACGGGACGTCGTTGAGCACCGATCCGACCACCGACACACCCGCGTTCATCAGACCCTGGACCATGTCGGTGAAGGCCAGCACGCGTGTTTTCTGGCTGCGTGCCACGGCCAATGCCGCGCCGGTGCGAATGGAGATCAACGCGGCGTCTTCGCCTTCCGACAAAGCCGGTGTATCGATGATGACAACGTCGAACATGGCTTTGACCTGGCCCAACAGCTCGTCGAAGGTCGGACGGCTCAACAGTTCCAGAGGATTGGGTGGGACCGGACCCGCAGGCAGGACGTAGAGCCCGGCAAGGTCGGTGATGCGGATGATGGCCTCGTCTCGGGCGCGCCCGGACAGCATCGTGGACAAACCGGTCTTGTTTTGCAGGTGAAACAATTCATGCTGGCGCGGCGAGCGCAAGTCGGCGTCGATCAGCAGCGTGCGCTCACCGAGCTGCGAAAACACCACGGCCAGGTTGGCGGCGAGAAAGCTGCGCCCCTCACCTCGCTCGGTGCCGACCACGGCCAGCACCTGCCGCTGCTCGGTCTTGTCGAACCAGCGCAGCATGAGCTGGCTGCGCATGGCGCGCAGCTGCTCGACGCGCGGGCTGAAAGGCTGGTAGGCCGCCACCAGCTCTTCGCTGATGGATTTCTTGTCGCCGGTGGTCCTGAGGTACGGGTAGGCGAACTGCCGCGACAAGGCAAACTGGATGTCGGCCTCGCTGACCAGACCCAATCGGATCGCCGCTTCGCCGAAGCGAAGACCTTGCTCCTTTTGAAGCAACAGCACGCGTTCCGCGTCTTCGGGCGACAACAGCCCGCTGTCCATCAAGATGGCACCGATCGACCGGGTGGCCAGCGGTGCGCTTGGCGGCACCGCCACCGTCATTTTCATGGTCGCGCCCCAGGAGCGGACAGCAAGGGCCTGTTGTTGGGCGTCGGTTTGTTCATCATCAGACGGCGAAACACGGGCTGCTTGGACCCTTCCGGCCTCAGGATGCCAATGACGGGCACGCCGTCCATCACATCCATGTCGTCGACGCTGCGCACACGGCGGTCGAGCAACTCCAGGCCGATCGCGGCGCCGGCGCCCAGAACCAGGCCACCGATCAGCGAGGCGATGATGAACAGCATGACCTTGGAACGGGTCGGATCGCTGGGCTCGGTGGCCGGGCTCAGGATGCGCACATTGGCCTGGTTGTTCTGTCCTTCCAGGTTCAACTGATTCACGCGCTGGCTGACGCTTTCGTAGGCACGCTGCGCGGTCTCGACGTCTCGTTGCAAAACCGAGATCTGGTCGCGTTCGGAACGCAACGACAGCACCTGGCGCTTTTGCACTTCGGCCAAAGCCCGCAATTCATTCACCTTTTGCGACGTGGCCCGACTGGCCACCGAACTGCCGCCGGAGACGCGTCGGACCTCCGAGGCCAATTGCTGCTTCAGTTCGGTGATCTGCGCCGTCAATTGAATGCGCTGCGGGTGATTGACGCCGACCACGCTGCTGATTTCGCTGAGCTTGGTTTCCGCGGCTGCCAACTGGCTCTTCAGGCTTTGCACCGCGCTGCTCTGCAGCACATCGGGTGAGCTATCGCCCCCCGAATTGATTTGCCGCGACGAGGCGTCCACGTTGGCCGCCTGGGCCAAGGTCAGCTGGGCCATCAGCTCGTTCAAACGCTGGTTCTCTTGGTTGACCCTCTCGTCAGAAACCACGATGCCCTTGTCTTGCTGGTACTTCGACAGCTTGGCCTGCGACTGTTCAAGATTCGTGCGCAGCACTTTGGACTGGGTGTCGAGAAAAGCCGCCGATTGCTTGGCCGGCTCGACCCGCAACTCGACCGACACGTCCATGTAGGCCTGCGCGAAGGCGTTTGCCGCCGCGGCGGCAAACGCAGGGTCCTTGGAGGCGAAGGTGATGAAGATCAGGTTGCTGCCGCGCCCGGGTTCGACACTCAAACCAATTTCCAGCAACTCGCCGAAATAGCGGTCCATCGGGATCTTGCCCTTGGTCGCTTCGCGCCACTGCTGGATGGCGGCAGGCGACTCTTCGATGCCCAGCAGTTTGACGACACGCGAGCTGACACGGTCGCTCTTCAAGATTTCGAGTTGCGTGGCCAAATAGGCGGGCGAACTCAGGCTGGGCGCCATCGCACCCAGCACCGGGTCGACACGAATCTCGACCACCAGCGAACTCTGCGCGGTGTATCGCTTGGGCAATCTGACCGCCCATACCGTGCCGAGCGCCCCGACGACAACGAGCAATACCAGCGCCAGCCATTTTCTGGCCCAAACCACGCGCAGGTATTGCATCAGGGACATGGCCGGTCTTTCAGAAAACGGATTCGCGAACGTAGATCACATCGTCGCGTTCCACCGGGTCGTTCATCTTGGGCGAGAGCACGTTGAGCTTTCCGCTGGCGTCGCGCCGGTGGAGTTTGAGCCCACGTTCGGTACCGCGCTGTGTCAAGCCGCCGCCCTGTGCCAAGGCCTGCAGCAGCGTCATGCCGCGCTCGAGGCGAAACGCCCCGGGCTTCTGCACTTCGCCATAGATGTAGAACGTCGGCGCACGGTCGACGAACAGGATGTCTCCGTTGGCCACCGGCACGTCATAGTCGCTCTTGCCGCTGAGGACGGCCGGGATGTCCACATCGAACTTCACCGGCTTGCCGTCGCGCGTGCCGGTCACGGACACGATGTCGGCGCCCGTCGGGACGATGCCGCCGGCCGCGGCGATCATCTCGGACACCCTGCTGTTGACGGTTTCGATCGGGTAGCGGCCGGGTCGGGTGACTTGGCCGAGG
>DASQOS010000088.1:0-4904 GCA_035644375.1 Rhizobacter sp. | reverse complement strand
TCGGCCCGCAGTCCGAGCCACAGCGCCAGACCGAGGGCGGCGGGCAGCAGGATCTGCGCTTCTCCCAACCGGGAGATCACATGCCAGGCGGGGGAAGGCAACAGCAAGGACATGCGCCGATGGTAGCGCCGGGCCGTGACGCGACGACCCGCCCAACTTCGGGGGCCGGCCGGACACCACGCGCCGCGGAGACAAGGTGCTGACGAGGGCGGGTGCCGGGCCGCAAACTCACTCCCGCGTCTCGAGCCAGTGCAGCAGGGTGGCGTAGAACCGCTCGGGCTCGACCGGCTTGGAGAGGTGGTCGTTCATGCCGGCGGCCAGGCACAACGCGCGGTCTTCGGCAAAGGCATTGGCCGTCATGGCCACGATGGGCAGAGCCTGTTTTCCCGGCAGACAACGGATCGCCCGACTCGCCTGCAGGCCGTCCATCACGGGCATCTGGACGTCCATCAGCACCAGCGCGTAGTCGTTGCGGCTGACGTGGTCCAGCGCCTGCTGCCCGTCGTCTGCCAGGTCCACCGCCAGGCCCAGGCGCGTGAGGAATGCGCGCGTGACCTGCTGATTGACCGCGTCGTCGTCGGCCAGCAGCACGCGTGCGCCGTGGTGGCGCGTTTGCAGCAGCAGCCGGGTCGATTCGGCGGACGACGCAGCGGGCACGGTGACGTCGTCGGCCACGCGGGTCAGGCGCGCCGTCATCCAGAAGGTGCTGCCCGCGCCCGGCGCGCTCTCGACGCCGACCTCGCCACCCATCATGTCGGCCAGGCGGCGGGCGATCACCAGGCCGAGGCCGGTGCCGCCGTATTGGCGCGAGGTGGAGTCGTCGGCCTGCGAAAAAGAGCGGAACAGGCGCGACTGCTGTTCCCGGCTGAGGCCGATGCCCGGGTCTTTCACGGCGATGCGCATGTGCACCGCCGCGGCGTCGCCGGAGGCCAGGCTGGCGTGCACGGCGATCACCCCGCGCTCGGAAAACTTGATCGCGTTGCTGAGGAAGTTGAGCAGGATCTGCTCGATGCGCAAGGAATCGCCGCGCAGCCGCGCGGGCAGGTCGTCGGCGATGTCGTATTCGAGCTGCAGGTTCTTGGCCTGGGCGCGCCCGCGCAGCATGTCGAGCGTGTTGGTGACGGCATCGCGCGGTGCGAACACGCGGTCTTCCAGCGTCAGGCGCCCGGCCTCGATCTTCGACAGGTCGAGGATGTCGTTGATGATGCCCAGCAGGTGCTGCGCGGCGGCATCCACCTTGCCGAGCTGCTGCAGCGCCTCGGGCTGCCTGACCTCTTGTTGCAGCAGGTGCGTCATGCCGATGATGGCGTTCATCGGCGTGCGGATCTCATGGCTCATGTTGGCGAGGAAGGTGCTCTTGGCGCGGCTGGCCGCTTCGGCCACCTGGCGCGCCGCCTCCAGGTCGGCGGTGCGTTCGCGCACCAGGTCCTGCAGGCGCAAGCGATGCGTCTGCAGTTCGAGTTCCGCGTTGCGTCGCTCGGTGATGTCGAGGAAGGCGCCCTGCACCTGGAAGATCTGGCTGCGCTGGTTTCGAACCGCTTCCCCGATGGTGCGTACCCAGGCGCGGTGACCGCTGTGCGTGACCAGTTGCAGCTCCAGCTCGTAGGGCACGCCTTGGCGTGCGCACATGCCGAAGGCCTCGTGCAACTGCGCGCGCGACTCCGGAACGTACAGGCTGTTGACTTCTTGCAGGGTCGGCGACGACCCGGGCGGCATGCCGTGGATGGCCGCGGCTTCGTCCGACCAGGTGAGTTGCCGGTCGCGCAGGCGCACCACCCAGCCGCCCATGCGGACCAGCTCGCTGGCCATCTTCAGCATGGCTTCGCTCTGGCGGGTTTTTTCCTGTGCCCGGTACAGGTCGGTGATGTCTTGTGTGGCGCCATGCAGGTGCAGCAGGACGCCGTCGCGCATGACCGCACGGCCGCGCGACCGGGCCCACAGGGGGTTGCCCTTGGCCGTGACGAGGGCCACGTCCAGGTCCCAGGGTTTTCCGTTCGCCATCGCCTCCTGCACCGCGGCCTCCAGTGTCGGGCGGCTTTGCGGCGCACAGAATTTCAGCAGGCTTTCGGTCGACAGGCGCGTGTCGTCGTCAAGCTCCAGCAAGCGCCGGAGCTCCGCAGACACCACGACACGCTGGGAGGGCACGTCCAGCGCCCAGCCCCCCACCTTGGCCAGGTCGCCGGTGCTGCGCAGGCGCTCTTCACTGTCGAGCAGAGCCTGCTGCACGCGGTAGGGCTCGGACACGTCGCTGAAGACCAGCACGGCGCCGACCCGCCGGCCCTGGCTGTCGTTGATCGGGGCCGCGCTGTCGGCGATCGGACAGGCCGTGCCGTCGCGCGCCAGCAGCGAGGTGTGGCTGGTCAGGCCGACCGCCTTGGAGGCGCCCGCCAACACCCGCTCCACCGGGTCGGGCGCGGCCTCTGCGGTGTGCGTGTTGATGGGGCGGAAGACCTCGCGCAAAGGGCGGCCCAGAGCCTCGGCACTGGCCCAGCCGGTCATGCGTTGGGCGGTCGCATTCATGCGGGTGATGCGCCCCTGCGCGTCGGTGGCGATCACCGCGTCGCCGATCGAATGCAGCGTGGTGGCGAGGTTTTGTTCGCTGTCTCGCAGGGCCTGTTCCGCGGCCGTGCGCGCTTTCAGCATCGAGTGGAACTCGGCAAACAGCGCTTGCACTTCGGTCGGCGCATCGGCCAGGGTCGGGCTGGACAATTCAAGCTCGGTCGGCAGCGGTGCCACGGCGGCCTTGCGCGCCAGGGCCGCCAGCGTTTCGATGGGGGCCGACGTGCGGCGCGAGGTGAAGTAGGCCAGCGCCGCGGCCAGCAACAGCGCCATCGTCGACAGCGATGCGGTGACAACCAGACGCTCCTTGACGGCAGCGTAAACCTCGCTGACCGGGATGCCGACGGAGGCTTGCCAAGGGGTGCCGTCGATCGGCACGCTCGAATAAATGCGGTCGATGCCGTTCTCGTCCGTGGCCTGGCCGGTCGAACTGTGTTGCGGCACCAACGACTTGAACCAGGCCGCCGTGCCGATGTTCCGGCCCACCCATTTCTGCGGCTCGGTGCTGCTGGCGATGACCGTGCCGTCGGCGTCCACGATGCGCGCTTCGGCGCCCAGCGGCAACTCGTTGGGCCCGGCCGACAGAGGCAGGTTCAACAAGTTGACGGACATGGCGATGGCGCCGCTCGCCTGCGGGTCGGCGTCGCGAACGATCGGGTGCGCCACGACCACGACCCAGCGGCCGGTGAAGACGCCTTGTGTCACGTGCGCCAGCGTGAAGGCCTTGGTGGCCAGCGTGCGGTCGAGAAACAGGCTTGGGTCGAGTTTCGGCGTGGTGGCGGATGGCTTCAGGACGGAGCAGACACGCTCACCGTCGCGCGACACCGTCTGCAGATTGCTGTACTGAGTGAACAGCTTGTTGAACGAATTGAAGAACGGGTCGCAGTGCTTCGGGTCGAGCGCCTGAACCATCGGCTGCTGCGCCATGTGGATCAGCAATTCCTGCGTCCGCTGCATCAGGCGCTGCGTTTCCATCGCGACGATGTGCGCCGAACGCATGGCTTCGCTGCTGGCGCGATCGGCCTCGAACCGGGCCTGTTTGTAGGCGTTGTAAGAGAGCAGCGCACCGAACGGCAGCGCGGTCGCCAGGACCAGGATGGCCAGGTGAGCGCGAATCGGCAGTGCTCGGTTCATGGAAGGCGACCGATCAACGTGCCGGCGCGGCGATGGCGCGAATCGCATCGCGGCCGCGATCTGATGGCACGCCGGAGGCGACGGCATGCGGGATGCAGCGGAGCAGGCATCAGGGAGCTCGATACACCAGGTTTCACGAAGCGCCATGGAGCGCCCACAGCGTGGGCCCAGTCGAGCATTTCGGCATGGGCGTGCCTCGGTGTCAACAGTGAGATATGTCAGGTATGACCGGATTGGGCGCGTGACTTTGGTGCAGCCCGGGAGCCTGTCGGGCTTGGGCGTGCACACGGGCCGGGCTGTGCTGACTCATCAGCCTCCGCAGCCCGCGTTTTCGTCCTACAGCGAGGTGCGGCGGCCGGCGCTTTTCCGCGCCGGCCGCAGGGCTTAATCTGGCGTCAGACCCACCGTCGGCACTGCTGGCCGTGACCTGAACCCTCACCAGGAGATTCCCATGATTCGCGCCATCGCTTTGTTCGCCGTGCTGGTCGTCCTCGGCCTGTTCGCGCTGTTGAACTGGACGGCGTTTGCTGCCGTCACGCCCTTGTCGCTGGGCTTGACCACGGTGAATGCACCGCTCGGCCTCATCATGCTTGGCGTGGTGTTGTTCAGCGCCTTGCTCTTCACGCTGTGGGCTATTTCCATGCAGGCCGGCGCGCTGAGGGAGGCGCGGCGTCAGACCCGGCAGCTGCAAGCCCAGCGTGACCTGGCAGACCGGGCCGAGGCGTCGCGTTTCACCGAGTTGCGCCACTTCGTTGCCGAAGAGGTGGCCAACATCATGCAGTCGACCGAACAGGCGCGCGCGATGGTGATGAACAGCCTCGACCGCTTGCAGAGCGAAACGCGCAGCTCTCTGGAAGACTCGGCCAATTCGTTGACGGCCTGCCTCGGCCAGCTTGAAGACCGCCTGGAACGCGGCCAGGTGCTGCCCGGCGAGCCGGCGCGCAATGGCCTGGACATGCCGTTGCGCCGCTGAGCTGCGGTTCGCTTTTCACGCCGTCACGGTGCCGGCTGTGCCGGGGTGCCGGGTGCCGCCACGGCCTGCGCGGCGTGTTTGCCCCTGAAACGCCTGTGCCCCCACTGCTCGGTGTCGTCGACGAAGGTGAACAGCACCGGGATCACCAGCAGGCTCAGGAAGGTCGAGGTAATCAGCCCGCCGATCACGACGATGGCCATCGGGGCGCGAAAGCTCGGGTCCACCCCCAGGCCCAGCG
>DASQOS010000087.1:0-5314 GCA_035644375.1 Rhizobacter sp. | reverse complement strand
TCAAGCAGTGCCTTGGGCTTGGCCAGGATGATGCTCAGCCGCTCGGCCATGCGCCGGGCCACCTCGGCATGCAGCCACGGGGCCTGTTCGGCGCCAGCCAGACGACGCAGCGCTGCACGCACATTGGCCACATCCAGGTGTCGCTGCGTGGCCGAAGGCTGCGGTTGATCGCTCATTGGGCGGCAGTATATTGAGCTGGTGCTTTTCACGCGCCTCTTGCAACAATTCCCCAGCCTGTGCGCGGTCTGCCACAGCTGGGGGCGCACGCCGGTTTGCCGCGCCTGCTCAGCCCGGTTTGCCGCACCCGTGCCGCGCTGTGAACGTTGCGCATTGGAAGTACCGCCCGGCGTCGCGGTGTGTGGCGCTTGCCTGGTCGACCCGCCGGATTTCGACGGCAGCCTGACCGGCGTCGACTACGCCTACCCCTGGGACCGGCTGATCGCCCAGTTCAAGTTCAATGCGGCACTGGACCTGAAGCAAGCGCTGGCCGAACCGCTGCGCAGCGCGCAAAACGCATCGTCCCAGCCGCTGCCCGACTTGCTGCTGCCGGTGCCGCTGAGCGAGCAGCGGCTGCGCGAACGCGGCTTCAACCAGGCATGGGAACTGGCGCGCGTGCTGGCGCACACCACACGGGTTGCCGCCGACGCCGGTCTGCTGCTGCGCGTGAAAGACACGCCCCAGCAACTCGCGCTGCCGCCGCAACAACGTGCGGCCAACGTCCGCGGCGCATTTGCGCTGGAGCCGCTGCGCCGCAACGCGGTGGCCGGCCGACGCATCGTGGTGGTCGACGACGTGATGACCACGGGTGCCACGCTGGCCGAAATCGCCCGCGTGCTGAAGCAGGCCGGCGCGGCCCGCGTCGATGCCTGGGTGGTGGCCCGCACGCCGCGGCCGTCGCGTTCGGTCTGAGGCCCAGAACCACCATGTTCCACATCGTTCTCGTTCATCCCGAAATCCCGCCCAACACCGGCAACGTGATCCGTCTGGCGGCCAACACGGGTTGCTCTTTGCACTTGATCGAGCCGCTGGGGTTCTCGATGGAAGACAAGCAATTGCGCAGGGCCGGTCTGGATTACCACGAGTACGCGAGCGTGCAACGGCATGCGTCATGGACCCAGTTCGTGGCCACCGCACAACCTGATCTGACCCGGCTGTTTGCCTTCACCACGCGCGGCAGCCAAGCGTTTGCCGGGGTGGCCTGGAAACCCGGCGACTGGCTCGTGTTCGGCTCCGAGACCGCGGGCCTGCCCGAAGCGCTGCGTGACAGCATCGAGGCAACACGGCGTGTGCGCCTGCCCTTGAAAGCAGGTCAGCGCAGTTTGAATTTGAGCAACGCGGTCGCCGTGGCGGTGTTTGAAGCCTGGCGGCAAAACGCCTATGCAGGCGGCGCATGAAAACAAGATGCCGGAGGGCCGCCGAGCCGCTGGCCCGGCGCGGCCTGCAAGGCAGCTCACGCAGTGGGCGTGGGGGCTACGCAGGGCCGCCGGGCCGTCCCAAGGCCCGCAGCACCCCCTCGGGGGCTGAGCCCGGACATGAACAGTCCTGTGGACTGTTCGTGCCTGGCGAAGGGCCGGGCCGCTGGCCAGGCGCGGCCTGCAAGGCAGCTCACGCAGTGAGCGTGGGGGCTACGTTTCCCGCCGCGCGTCGCGCGACATCAGTTCCTGAATCGCCTGCACCGGCGTCAATGAACCTTCGAGCACGCGCACCACGGCTTCGGTGATCGGCATGTCCAGCCCCAAGGTGCGGGCGCGCTGCAGCACCGTGGCCGCACACGCGACGCCTTCGGCCACATGGCCCAAGGCGTGAAGAATCTGCGCCAGCGGGCGTCCTTGCGCCAGCATCAAGCCCACCCTGCGATTGCGCGACAGGTCACCGGTGGCCGTCAGCACCAGGTCGCCCAGTCCGCTCAGGCCCATGAAGGTCTCGGGCCGTGCGCCGAGCGCCACGCCGAGCCGCGTCATCTCGGCCAGGCCGCGCGTGATCAAGGCAGCGCGCGCATTCAGCCCCAATCCGGCCGCAACGCCGTGCCGTCCCGGCATGCCGTCGGCAATGCCGGTGGCGATGGCCATGACGTTTTTTACCGCCCCGCCGACTTCGACACCGATGGGGTCGCTGGACGCGTAGATGCGCAGGCTCTCGCCGTGCACGCAATCGACCGCAAGCTGGCACGTCGATTCATCGGTGCTGGCCACCACCAACGCGGCCGGCTGGCCACGCGCCACCTCGACGGCGAAGCTGGGGCCCGACAGCACACCGACGCGCGGGTTGCCAGGGCATACCGCCTGGGCCACCTCGTGGCCCAGCAGGCCACTGCCTTCCTGAAACCCCTTGCACACCCACAGCACGCCCGGCGCGCTGGCCGGCAGGCGCCGGAGCATTTCCGCCAAGGCCGCCATGGGGGTCGCGACGATGACCAGTCCTTGCGCACACGCATGTGCCACCGCAGCATCGAAATCGGTGCTCAGCTGCAAGCCTTCGGGCAGCGCGATGCCCGGCAGATAACGGGCGTTTTCGCGCAGCCTGCGCATGCTGTCGCATTGCAGCGGGTCGCGGGTCCACAGCTGGGTGGCGTGGCGCCGCGCGATGTGGATGGCCAATGCCGTGCCCCAGGCACCGGCACCCAGCACCGTGACGTTCATCGCGCGTGTCCCGACAGCAATCGGCTCAGTTCAAGACCGGACTCGGCGCGCCAGCCGCCGCCGCGGCCTGCTGTTGTTGCGCTTCAAACATGGCCTGGAAATTCACCTCGGTCAGCAACACCGGCGGGAAGCCCGCGCGCGTGCAGATGTCCGACACCACGGCGCGGAGGTAGGGATACACGATCTGCGGGCAGGCGATGCCCAGCAGCTGTGCGATCTGCTCGGGCGGCACGTTGCGGATCTCGAAGATGCCGGCCTGCTTGGCCTCCACCAGAAACAGCGTCTTGTCGCCGACGGTGGTGGTGACGGTGGCGGTCACGCTCACTTCGTACATGCCGTCTGCCACGGGCTCGGCAGCCAGTGCCAGGTTCACATTGACCTGCGGTTGCGCCTGCTCGAGCAAGATTTGCGGCGAGTTGGGTTGTTCCAACGACAGATCTTTCAGGTAGATGCGTTGGATCTGGAACAGGGGAATCAGGTTGTCATCAGCCATAGCGGTCTCGTCAATGCAATGAAAAGGCCCGAAACCGAGATGGTGCGGGCGGCGCCGCGGATTATCTCCGAGCCGGTGTGACAGTTCTTGTTACGCCGTGCTGCGCAGCAAGGGCATCAGAGCGCCGCGCCGGTCCAGTGCCAGCAGTTCGTCGCAACCACCCACGTGCGTGCTGCCAATGAAGATCTGCGGCACGGTGCGGCGGCCGGTGATTTGGACCATGGCCTTGCGTTGCGAAGGTTCCAGGTCGACACGGACCTCGTCAATCTGCTCGACACCACACGCTTTCAGCAGCGCCTTGGCGCGTTGGCAAAACGGGCACACCTGGGTGGTGTACATCTTCACCGCCTGCATCGGAGGGCCTTCAGGCTGACTTTTCAACCGGCAGGTTGGCCTCGCGCCAGGCGCTCAGCCCGCCCGCGAGCGAGCGCGCGTTCTCAAACCCGGCTTTGCGCAGGATGCCGACCGCTCGCGTGGCGCGCGACCCATTTCCGCACACCACCACCAGCGGCAATGTCTTGTTTTTGGGCAGATCGGCGGACTTGTCGAGGCTCGCCAGCGGCACGTTCTTTGCTCCAGCCACGTGACCCGCCACATACTCGGTGGGGTCGCTCACATCGATCAGCACGGCTCTTTCGCGGTTGATGAGCCGCACGGCTTCGGCTGCGGTCACGGCGCCTGTCTGGGCACCCTGGCGCAGCAGCGGCCAAAACAACAAACCGCCGGACACCAGGGCCATCGCGAACAGATACCAGTTGTCGAGAATGAATTTCACGGCGAGCCCAAAGGTTGAAAGCAAACGCGAATTATAGAATTCGACGCATCAGGGTCTCTTGCAGTCGCCTCACGCTTTTTTCACTTTATAGCCATGTATGTACAAACTAGTCTTGATTCGCCACGGCGAATCTACTTGGAATCTCGAAAACCGCTTCACCGGCTGGGTCGATGTCGACCTGACCCCCACCGGCGTCAAGCAGGCCAAGAGGGCGGGTCAACTGCTGAAAGAAGGCGGCCATGACTTCGACATGGCCTACACCTCGGTATTGAAGCGTGCCATCTGGACTCTGTGGCACACCCTGGACCAGATGGACCGCACGTGGGTTCCGGTGATGCCGCACTGGCGTTTGAACGAGCGTCACTACGGCGCCTTGCAGGGCCTGAACAAGGCAGAGACCGCCAAGAAGTATGGTGACGAACAGGTGCTGATCTGGCGCCGCAGCTACGACACGCCTCCGCCTGCCTTGCCGACCAACGACCCACGCCGCGAGGCCAATGACCCGCGCTACGCCCAGGTCGCGCCGCAACACATTCCGCTCACCGAGTGTTTGAAAGACACCGTGGCCCGCGTGCTGCCGTACTGGAACGACACCATCGCACCGGACATCCGGGCCGGCAAGCGGGTGGTGATCGCGGCGCACGGCAACAGCCTGCGGGCGCTGATCAAGTACCTGGATGGGATTTCCGACGACGAGATCGTCGGGCTGAACATTCCCAACGGCATTCCGCTGGTCTACGAGCTGGATGCCCAGCTCAAGCCGATCAAGAGCTACTACCTGGGCGACCCGGCGGCCGCAGAAAAAGCCGCGGTGGCGATCGGAAAACAGGCCACGGTCTGAGAGCCTGAGAGGCTTTGACCGTCGAGCCGGCCGGTCAAAGCTGGCCCGTGAGCGTCAGTGATCCACCGGCGTCAAGTCACTGACACCGATGGCCTGCGCAATGCGCGAGCGCAGACGCGCTGCCAGCACACGCCGGTCGCCCTCGCCAGGCACCTCCACCGGCAGCAGCAACACATGCGCGTGCAGGCCCTCGGCCATCGCCACCGTCCACAGCGAGGCTGCCAGTGTCATGTCGCCAATCCACACCACGGTCTGGCTCGGTTCGTCCGAGGCGTCCGAATAACGCAGCGCAATGCCTTGAACCGGCGTCTCGGTGGCCACGGCGGCTTGAAGCAGGTTCGCATGAAAAGGCAGCAAGCCGCGGCCATCGCTGGTCGTGCCTTCGGGAAACATCGCAATGGTGTCGCCGCCCTTCAGAGCTTCGGCCACCTGGTGCACCACACGCAGCGCGTCGCGCTTGCGTTCACGTTCGATGAACAAGGTGCCGCCACAGGCGACCACCCAGCCGAGCAACGGCCACGCGCGCACGTCGGTTTTGGACACGAAGCGCGCCGGCTGCACGGCGT
>DASQOS010000086.1:0-2823 GCA_035644375.1 Rhizobacter sp. | reverse complement strand
GTGCCGGTGCCGGTGCCGGTGCCGGTGCCGGTGCCGGCGACTGAATTTGGCAAACCTTGGCCATGCCGTAGGCCGGGTCCGTACCGAACGATCCATTGCCGCAATAGCCGCTGTCGGTGAAGGTTTTCTGCACCCAGCTTGAGCCGGCGCCATAACGCACCGCCTTCGCGCCGCTGAATTTGAAGGAAGCGTACTGATCGGCAATCTTGACCCAGCCCGTGGATGCCAGAGCCTGTGCCTGTGTCGGGGCCGGTGCGATTTCCGCAGGCAACTCCGTGGGGTCACCCTTGCTGCTGTCGCTGGTCGTCGGCGTGCCCAGGGATTCAGCGCCGCCAGATTGCGAACCGCCGCCGCAGCCGCCGATCACCACAGTGGTCAGCACGGCGGACTGGAGAGCGGCCCATCGTGCCATGTCAAGTTTCTTCATCGTGTCTTGTCTTGTACAGAGGTTAAGACTGCGCTGCGCCAGCCGGGTCGAGAAGCGCTGCCGATGCTGCGCAAAGATTGCCCTTGAAAACGGGCGGTGAAACATGGAACCGGAGCAGGCGATGCCGTCGATGCATCTCTCTGGCGGCACGAAGCGCGTACGGCTCGGAACGTATGGTCGAATCAAACGCCGACGCGCGGGGTTCTGATGCGTAACGGGCTGGCGACCGCAAAGCGCTTGATGGCGGCACTTTTTTTGTGACTCACCTCACGCTCTGCCGGCAGCGTGATGGCTGCGGGCGAAAAACAAGCGCGTCTTTCCTGTCTGCGCACAAACGCTGCACCGATGCTGTGCGCCGCACCCCGACCCTGCGGCAGCGATACATCTGGGCACACAATCGCCCGCCCTGGAGAAGGGTCTGAACCATTTGCCGCACGCCAAAGCGCAATGTCATTCGAGCCGATACTCGCGGATGATCGGTTTTGCGCACCGGGCCTTGTTCACCTTTGAGGAGATGTCATGACGACCAAATACACAACGGAACACGCATGGATCAACATCGAAGATCACGATGCGGCCGTCGCGGGCATCACCACGCACGCGCAGCACACGCTGGGAGATGTGGTGTTCGTCGAGCTGCCGAAGGTGGGCAGCATCCTCAGGCAAGGTGCGGTGGCCGGCGTCGTGGAGTCGGTCAAGGCCGCCGCCGATGTGCACATGCCCGTCAGCGGCGAAATCGTCGAGGTCAACGAAGCGCTGCGCGCCGACCCGTCGCTGGCCAACACCGACCCGCTCGGCAGCGGCTGGTTCTTCAAGGTGAAGCTCAGCGACATGACCGAGTTCGACCAACTGATGGACGGCCCCGCCTACGACAAACTGGTGAAGAACGCCTGACAACTGCCGCGGTGGCGGCAGCCCGTCAAAGGTCGGAGAACTTTCTCTCCCAATCCACGTTCATGTTGTACGGGAAATCATGTCCGACACCTTGCCCGTGCGGCCCTTCGCAGCTTTCCAACCGATTGCCGCCGCGCGTCGGCGCTTTCGCGCCTGGTGGCAGGCGCGGTTGCCGCGCACCGACACGCTGTTGCTGACACAGCGCAACATCTACATCCTGCCGACGCGTGCCGGCCTGATGTACGGGCTGACGCTGCTGGTGCTGTTGCTGGCATCGATCAACTACCAGCTGAGCCTGGGTTATGTGCTGACCTTCCTGCTGGCGGGCAGCGGCGTGGTGTCCATGCACCTCACGCACAACACCTTGCGCAAGCTGACGCTGCACCTGCGCACGCCGGCTGCCGTGTTCGCCGGCAGCCCGGTGTTGCTCGACATCACGCTCACCAGCCCCGACAGCGCCCGTTTCGGCATCGGCCTGCGCATGGAGGCCACGCCGCGGGACACCCTCACCTGGACCGACGTTCCTGGCGTCGGGCGCGCACAGGCCCAGGTCAGTTTCGTGCCGCCGCAGCGCGGCCTGCATGCCGTGCCGGCGATCAACGTCGAAAGCCGCTTTCCGCTGGGACTGTTTCGCGCGTGGTCGGTGTGGCGACCGTCGGCTCAGGTGCTCGCGTACCCGCGCCCTGAACAGCCCGCCATGGGTTTGCCGCTGGTGCGTGCGGAACCGGGCCAGGCCACCACGCAGCGCCGCGCCGAGGGCGGCGAGGTGGAAGGCGTGCGCAGCTACCGGCGCGGCGACCCGTTGAAACTGGTGGCTTGGAAGAAAGCGGCACGCAGCCTCGAAGCGGGCGGTGACCTGGTGAGCCGCGACACCAGCGCCTCGGTGCAGCAGGCCTTGTGGCTGGACTGGCAACAGTGCGCCGGGCTTGCCCCCGAAGACCGCTTGTCTCGCCTGTCGGCCTGGGTGCTGGCTGCCGAGCGTGCCGGCGCCAGCCACGGCTTGCGCCTGCCCGGCCTTGAAATTCCGCCGGCGCATGGCGATGCGCAGCGCAGGCGCTGTCTGGAGGCCATGGCGTTGTGGCACTGACGGCATTCCTTCCCAAATGGCCAGGCTGGCAGCGTTTGCCGCGCGAGTCGCGCGACACCTTGTTCCTGCTCGGCGTGATCGCCTGGACGGTGTTGCCGCACGTGCTGCACCTGCCCTGGTGGTGCGGCCTGTTGACGGTGAACGTGCTGCTGTGGCGCACCCGGCTTGCGCTGATCAACGCGCCGCTGCCCGGCCGCTGGGTGCTGATGGCCGTGCTCGCCGCCGCCACGGCGCTCACGCTGTGGTCGTTCAAGACCGTGCTCGGCAAAGAACCCGGCATCACGCTGCTGGTGGTGCTGATGGCATTGAAAACACTGGAGCTGCGCGCCCGGCGCGACGCCTTTGTGGTGTTCTTCCTCGGCTTCTTCCTGGTGTTGACGCACTTTCTCTATTCGCAGTCTCTGCCGGTGGCCCT
>DASQOS010000085.1:0-7436 GCA_035644375.1 Rhizobacter sp. | reverse complement strand
GCCAGCGCCACGGATTCGAGTGGCGAGAGGATCAGCACATCCGGTCGCTGCGCCAACAGGTTCTGGATGTCGGACAGTTGCTTGGAGACATCCTGATCGGCGGACACCGAGATGAACTTCACGCCTGCCGCTTGGGCGTGCTCCTTCATGTCGCGTTGATTGACGGCCCGCCAATCGTTGACCAGCTCGGCCTGCGAATAGGCAATGGTGGGCACGCCGACGGCGCCGGCCCGCAGCGATGTGATGCCGGTGCCGGCAAAGGCGCCGCTGGCGCCAAGAATTTTCAATGTGGTGCGACGATCCATGTTGTCCTCCAGGTTGACGTTTTTCTCAGCAGATTCGGCCGCTGAGATCTTCATTTCGTGGTCGGTGTCTCCTCTCTTGCCATGGAGGGGGCGAGCCCGGTGGCGCACGAATGAATTCGAGCCCGGCATCGAGATGCCGGTACCAATGGGTCAGCGGGAGCGATGCGATGGCGGTGCCTGCAGTGCCCACCCGGTCTGTGGGCGCCAGACAGGCGCTGGCGACGCCGAGCCGCATTGACTTGTCGTTGGCAATCAACTTGAGGATGGTGCGCCCCAGCATTTCATGAACTTCTGCTAAGGCGCGCGCTGGCCAACGTTGCCAACACCAGCTCGCGCGCGCACTGAAACCCACGCGTCGGCACGCTGGGCGACGAGCCGCGGTTCGGGACGACAAGACCATGCATGGCTGCAGGTATAGGACACACGCGCGCTGAAAACAAGCGCGTAAATCTGGTAAACAACCTGCCTGCAAAGTAAACAGCCTGCCTGCTGAGTCGTGGCCCTGAAGCTGCGTTGCTTCACCACCTATGCAGGCTCTGGCTCGCAGGGTTCAGACCGGCCTCAACCATCTGCCGATGAACATTTTCCGGGTCGCGTTTCATCTGCAGGATGCGGCAAGGGTGAGCAGCAAAATCGTCGTGGCTGCGAATATGATTCGCGCTCGAATTGATTCAGGTTGAGCGCAAGCGGCGGCGATCATGCGGGCCGCTTCAGCAAGCTTGTCGCTGGCCCAGGCGCGGCGAAGATCACGGCGAAGATCCAACAGTCGGAGAACAAACCATGACGTCGACATCCCAAGGCCGCCTTGCGGGGCAGGTTGCGCTGATCACCGGGGCGAGCAAAGGCATAGGCCGGGCCAGCGCATTGTCTTTGGGCCGGGCCGGCGCCCGCATCATTGCGGTCGCACGCACACGGCCCAAGCTCGACCAACTCCGCGATGAAATTCATGCGATCGGGTCGGAGTGCGTCGTCGTCGAAGGCGACGTCGCGAAGGAAGCAACCGCGATGCAAGCGGTCCGCGTCGCGATGGAGAAATTCGGCCGCCTCGACATCCTGCTGAACAATGCCGGCATCGGCAGCTATGGGGACTTCGTCGACGCCAGCGCTGCGGATTACGACGAGATCATGGACACCAACATGCGCAGCACGTTCCTGTTCACACGGGCCACCGTGCCGATCATGAAGCAACAGAGCCGCGGCCTGATCCTGCAAGTCTCGTCTCAAGCCGGGCTGCGAGGTTTTACCCGCGAAGCAATTTACTGCGCCACCAAGCATGCACAGATCGGCTTCACCAACGCGTTGCGGCTCGAACTGCAACCCTTTGGGATCAAGGTCGGCGCCATATGCCCGGCTGGGGTCAAGACGGAATTCGCTTTGGGCAAGGGGCGCACGGCGGAGAGTCTCGCCCAGTCTGGCTTTTTGGAAGCTGAGGATGTCGCCGAGGCTGTTTTGCTTGCGGCAACGCAGTCACCTAACGCGCGCATGACGCAGATCAGCCTGATCTCTCTTCATGAGGTGCTCTAGCAGCCCGACAGGCTCCTGGTCTTACCCGAGCCGCTTGCAGCCGGCCATGGCCGCTGCCAGTTGCGGCACATCCAGCGGTTTGACGAGCACGTCGTCCATGCCGGCGTCGCGGCAGGCCTGAATTTCTTCCGGGGTGACGCCGGCGGTGAGCGCGATGATGCGCGGGCAGCTGCGGGGCTGCCATTCGCGCCGGATCCGGCGCGTTGCGTCCAGACCGTCCATCACCGGCATCTGCACATCCATCAGGATGACGTCGTAGGCTTGCTGCCGCAACGCGCCGATGGCTTCGGCGCCGTTGGTGGCCACGTCGGGGTGGTAACCCATGTTCTCCAGCAGGATGGTGAGGAGCTGGACGTTGACCGCGTTGTCTTCGGCAATCAGCACACGCAGGGCACTCATCTGGGCGGGATCGCTGGGCGGCGGCACAGCCTGCGCCACGGCCTCGTCGCTGCGTCGATTGAAGAGTTGAAGGATCGTGTTGAGCAGTGCCGCGTGCTTGACCGGCTTGGACAGTTGCGCCAGCAAACCGGCGCGGCGCGCTTCGGCCTCCGGCAGCGGGAAGCCCGAAGTCAGCAAGGTCTGCTTCAGGGTGTTGCCGCGCAGGCCATGCAGCGCAGCGGCCAGCTGCAGGCCGTTCATCTCGGGCATGTGGAAATCGAGGATGGCCAGATCGCAGGCATCACCGCGCTCTGCCCATGACAGCGCTTCTTTGGGGAGGCCGGTGTCGCGCACCTGCATGCCCCAGTCTTCCAGTTGGCTGTGCAGGATGCGGCGATTGGTGTCGTTGTCGTCGACGATCCAGGCATGCAGGCCGGCCAGTGGGCTGGGCTTGGCGGGCGGCCAGGTTGCCTGCGCGGCTTGCGCCGGCACGCAGGCCGCCAGGCTGAAATGGAAGGTCGATCCGTGGCCGAACTCGCTTTCCACCCACACGCGGCCTTGCATCAGCTCGGCCAGCCGTTTGCAGATGGCGAGACCCAGGCCGGTGCCGCCATATTCGCGCTGGGTCGAGGCATCGACCTGGCTGAAGGACTGGAACAGCCGATCGAAGCGGTCTTGCGGGATGCCGATGCCGGTGTCGTGCACGGCGCAATGCAACACGGCCCGGCCGTCGTCCGCCGCGCTTGTGGACACCGCGACCGTGACTTCGCCTTCGGCGGTGAATTTCACGGCGTTCGATAAAAAATTGACCAGGATCTGCCGCACCCGCCCGGCGTCGCCCAGCACCGTGTGCGGTACCTCGTGCGCCAGCTCGTAGGCGAGCTCCAGGTCTTTCTCGCGGGCCCGCCCGGCGACCAGGTCCAGGGATTCCTCGACGACATGGGCCACGTTGAACGGCCGGCTTTCCAGCGGCATGCCGCCGGATTCGAGGCTGGAAAAATCCAGGATGTCGTTGATGACGGTCAGCAGGTGGTCGCCGCTGCTGCGGATGATGGCGGCGAACTCGTGCTGTTCGTGGTTCAGTGGCGTGCCGTCGAGCAGCCCCGCCATGCCGATGATGGCGTTCAGCGGCGTGCGGATCTCGTGGCTCATGGTGGCCAGAAAGCGACTTTTGGCCTGCGTTGCCAACTCCAGGTCGTGGCTCTTTTTCTCCAGCTCGTCGACCAATGCGGCACGCGTCTCGGCCAGCTCGCGGGCGGCACGCGCGGTCGAGGCTTCGTGCCGTTCGTGCAGCAGTTCCTCGCGGATGCGCCGGTTCTCGTCCTCGAACTGCTTGCGCCGCAGCTGCGCGCGCACGCGCGCCTTCAGCACCACGAACTCGCTGGACTTCTGGATGTAGTCGTCCGCCCCGGCACCCAGGCTTTCGAGCATGGCGCTGCGATCGTCGAGCGCCGTGAGGATGATTAGCGGGATGTCGCGCACACCCGGCGCGGCCTTGATGCGCCGGCAGGTCTGCTGGCCGCCCAGCCCGGGCATCAGCAGGTCCATCAGGATGCAATCGACAGGCTGCACCGCGAGCAAGTCGAGCGCTTCCTCGCCCGAGCGCGCCGGCACCACGTCGTAGCCCTCGTCGCGCAGCGTGTCGGCCAGCTCGTGCAGGTAGGTTGCGCTGTCATCGACGGCGAGGATCTTTTTCGGGCCGAGCAGGCTGGCCGGGCCATCGCCGGTGCGGCCGGCCGTGGAGCGCAGCGCCGCCGCCAGCCGCGCCAGGATCAGCGCGATTTCTTCGTCCTTGCGCACAAACGCATCGGCCCCGGCGTCGAGCGCGCGCAATTCGGCCTCGCTGTCGTCGGAGCCGGTGAGCAGCAGGCAGGGCACGCCGCGCAGCGCGGCGTCCAGGCGCACGCGCCGTATCACCGTGGTGCCGTCGATACCCGGCAGCTGGCCATCGACGACGATCGCGCTCGGGCGCGAGGCGGCCGCCAGGCGCAGCCCTTCTTCGCCGCTGTCGGCCGTCGCCGTGCTGTAGCCGGCCTGCTCCAGCGCGTTGCGCATCGCGTCGAGAAAGGTCGGGCTGTCGTCGATGACCAGGATGCGCGGCCGCTCGCCGCTCTGCTTTCCGCGTCGCAAGCGCAGCAGTTCGCTCGCCCTGGCGATCACGTAGTGGGCATCGTAGGGCTTGCCGACGTATTCGTCGGCGCCGGTGCGCAGCCCATGGATGCGGTCCGCCACGTCGGCTTCGCTCGACAGCATCAACACCACGGCGCTCGACGTGGCTGCGTTGGCGCGCAGTTCTTTCAGCAGCTCGATGCCGTCGCTGTCGGGCAGCAGCACGTCCAGCACGACCACGTCCACCGGCACGCGGCCGAACGCCGCGCGCGCCTGCGCGGCCGTTGCGCAGGCCAGCGTGTGAAAGCCTGCCGCCTCGAACGCCTCTTGCAGGTCCATGCGCACGGTCAGGCTGTCGTCGACGATCACGACGGTATCGGTCATGGGTGCGCCTCCCCGTTGGCTGCCACCAGCGCACTCAACATCGGGCCGATCTCGCCGAGCGGCAGGATGTGCCCGGCGGCGCCGAGCAGGGCCGCTTCGCGTGGCATGCCGTAGACCACCGACGTCGCTTCGTCCTGCGCGATGGTCACGCCGCCGGCGCGGCGCAGCGCCAACAGGCCCGCTGCGCCATCGCGTCCCATACCGGTGAGCAGGCAGCCCGTGGCCGTCGCTGCGCAATCCAGCGCCACCGATTCGAACAGCGTGTCCACCGAAGGTCGGCAGGAATGTCGCTCGGGGTCTTGTGTCAAATGCAGCCGGCCGTGGCGCAGCAGCAGGTGGCGGCCGGGCGGCGCAACGGCGACGCGGCCGGCCAAGGCGGCGACCGGCTCGCCCTCGCGTGCGTAGGCCACGCGGCGCGGCGTCTGGGCGTCGAGCCAGTCGGCAAAGGCGCTGCCGAATGGTTCGTTGATGTGCAGCACTAACAGCACCGGCGCCTGCATCTGGGACGCCAAGCCGCGCAGCACTTCGACGATCGCGCCGGGCCCGCCGGTCGATGCGCCGATGGCGATCAGCCGGCAGACCCGCGATGCAGACTGCGAATCGAAAATCGGCAGCGCTGCACGCGGCTGGGCCAAACCGTTCAGCTTGGCGCGCAAATGGGTGATGACGCGGATGCGCGACACCAGCTTCAAGGTGGCGATGAAATGCCGCTCCCAATGGCCTTCGGGTTCCTGGCCGTTGGGTTTTTCGAGCACGTCGACGGCGCCCGCCGCCAGTGCGTCGTAGGTCTTGAACAGCTCGCCGCGGTTGGTCGACGACGAGACCACCAGGATCGGCGTCGGGCAGTGCGCCATGATGTACTCGGTGGCGGCCAGGCCGGTCATCAGCGGCAGCATCATGTCCATCGTCACCACGTCGGGGCGCAGCGCCTGGCACAGCTCGATGGCGTGCTTGCCGTTGTCGGCCTCGCCGACGACCTCGATCCCGGGGTCGGCCGCGAGCACCTGGCACAGGTGCCGCCGCACCGTCAGCGAGTCTTCGACCACGAGCACCCGCAGAGCTGTCATGTGAGCCCCTCGTCCGACGGGTACGTCGACCGATCCCCCGAGGGGATGCGGGCCGGCTTGGGAGCGGCCCGGCGCTCGGCCCGCCTCGGACATATGAACGCAGGCTGTCTCATGATGCTTGCACCAGCTGCCGCACCCGATCGAGAAACTCGGTCTGCGCGAACTCGCTCTTGACGATGTAGGCTTGCGCGCCGACTTCGGCTCCGCGCCGCCGGTCTTCGGGCGATGCGCGCGAGGTGACCAGCATGGCCGGCACGTCGCGCAGCGCCGGGTCGGCACGTGTGCGCTCGATGAAGCTGAAGCCGTCCATGCCCGGCATTTCGACATCGACCAGAAACAGCGCGTAGGGCTGCCGGCGCGCCTGTTCCAGGCCGTCCTCGCCCGACACCGCAACATCGACCGCGTAGCCGGCCGATTCGAGGATGCTTTGTTCGAGCATGCGTGTGGTCAGCGAATCGTCGATCACCAGCACCGGGGCGCGTACCGGCCTCGCCGGCGCGGCCGGCGTTTCGGCGCGTTGCGCCGCCAGCACCAGGGCCTGGGCGTCGAGCACCAGCTGCGGGCCGCCCTCGACGTCGAGCGACACCCCGGCGACAAGCGCGCTCGCAGGCGCGAGTGCGGGCAGCGGCCGCAGCACCACCGTGGTGATGGTGCGCAGGCGGTCGACGCCGAGCGCGGCCAGCGCGCCGGCATGGTCGACGATCAGTGCCGAGACATGGGTGGGCACACGAGGTGGCATGGGTTCGTCCAGCAACCGGGACAAGGCGACGTAGGGCACGGCCCGGCCTTCGTGGACCAGCGTGTCGCCTTGGGCGCTGCGGGCGATGTCTTGTGTGGCGAGGCGCAGCGTGCAACGCACCGCGTCGAGCGGAATCGCCACCACGCTGCCGGAGGTCTCGACCAGCAGTGCTTCGAGCGAGGCCAGCGACAGCGGCACACGCAGCTCCAGCGTCGTGCTCCGGCCGGCCACCGTCTGCGCCGACAGTTCGCCGCCCAGTCGCTGGGCGGTTTCGCGCGCCACGTCCAGGCCGATGCCGCGTCCGGCGACCTCGGTCACGCTGCCGGAGGTGCTGAGCCCGCCGCGCAGCAGCAACTGCAGCAGCGCGTCGCTGCCGAGCGCCGGCACGCCGGGAACGCCCTTGCGCTGCGCGCTGCGCCGCACCGCTTCGAAATCGATGCCGGCGCCGTCGTCGCTGCAGCGGAAAACCACCTGCCGCCCGCGCCGCAACACCTCGATCGCGACCCGGCCGTTGGCTGGCTTGCGGGCGGCCAGCCGGTGGGCCGGGTCCTCGATGCCGTGGGCCACCGCGTTGCGCACCAACTGCAGCAGCGCGCCTTGCACCGCACCCAGCACGTGGGCGTCCAGCCGCACGTCGCCGCCGCGTCCCTCGAACGCCACCTGTTTGCCCAGCGTCTGCGCCACGTCGCGTGCGCTGCGTTCGAGGCTGGTGAACATCATGGCGACGGGAATCAGCCGCAGCTGTTCGACGCCGTCGCGCAGCTGCCGCAACTCACGCTCGATCTGCTCGGTCGAGGTGGCCAGGTCGCGTTCGAGTTTGCCGACAGCGAGTTGCAGTTCTTCGGACAGGCCCTGTACCTGGCGCGACACATCGCCGCTGCGGCGGGGCGCCAGCTGTGCCTGCAAACGCTGCGCGAGTGCACGCACGGC
>DASQOS010000084.1:0-4080 GCA_035644375.1 Rhizobacter sp. | reverse complement strand
TCCGGCGACCCCCCAGCGATGCAGCCCGCAGCCCTTGCCGCCGTACTCAGCTGCGTGTCGTGCCGTCTTGCGACGCCGGTCTTCGCGATTCGAATTATCCGGGCTCGCTGAGCGGCGGCCGTGGCCGGCGCTTGGCGATCCGAACCCGGCCGCGTGCGCCGCACGCGATACGCTCGATTCAACGGAGACCCGACATGACCCCCAACCCCGCCGTTGCAGCGGCCTGAGCCACGCACACCATGCCGCGTCGGCCTGGCAAACATCACTACAGCGTCTACGTGGTGGAGCTCGCCGACGCGGTCTGGAACGAGCCGAGCTTTCGCAAGTCCAACCCCGACTACGCGCTCGGCAAACCCTTCGTCTACGTCGGCATGACCGGCCTCGATCCCGATGTCCGCTTCGACAAGCACAAGGCCGGCATCCAGTCCAACCGCTTCGTGCGCGAGCACGGCGTGCGCCTGCGCCCCGAGCTGTACGCGGTGTTCAACCCGATGCCCTACGATGGCGCGCGCGACATGGAGGTCGAGCTCGCGATCGGCCTGCGTGAAAAAGGTTATGGCGTCTGGCAGGCATGACGTTCGGCATGCGCATCGGACACTTCGCGTCAGCCGAGTCAGCGCGGACCGAGCGGCCATCGTTCCCCTCGGGGGATCGGCCGATGTACCCATCGGCCGAGGGGCTGACATGACCCAGGCCCAACGCCTCGCGCGCATGAAGCTGCTCGCGGTCGGACTGCTCGCCGCCGCCGCCGTGCTGTACGCCGTGGCGAGTGCGCTCGAACCGCGCCACATCGCCTGGGGCTTCGTCGCCGCGTTCGCCGAGGCCGCGATGATCGGCGCGATGGCCGACTGGTTCGCGGTGGTCGCGTTGTTTCGCCACCCGCTCGGTTTGCCGATCCCGCACACCGCGATCATCCCGAACAACAAGGCGCGCATCGGCTCCAACCTGGCCAATTTCATCTGCAACAACTTCCTCGGCACGCCCCAGGTGCTGGACAAGCTGCGCAGCTTCGACCCCGCGGCACACCTGGCCACGTGGCTGGCGCAGCCCGCCAACGCGGCCAAGGCCGGCGCGCACCTGGTGTCGGCCGCGCGCTACGCCCTGAGTGCATTCGACGACGAGCGCGTGCGCGATTTCATCCGCCGCACGGCCATCGCCAGGCTCCAGCAGATCGACGTGACGCAGCTCGCCGGCCAGCTGCTGGACGTGCTGACCGCCGACCGCCGCCACCAGGCCCTGCTCGACGAGGTACTGCACGAGGTCGGCCGGCAGCTCGAAGACGAAGACTTCCAGCACAAGATCGCCGAGATGATCGCCGCCGAAATGGACTACCTGCGCTGGGTGCGGCTCGACAAAGTGGCCGGCAAGCTCGCCACCGCCAAGATCGTTGCCAGCAGTGGCCGGCTCATCGCCGAGATGAGCGACGACCCGCAGCACCCGCTGCGCCTGCGCTTCGACGACTACATGGCCCGCTTCATCGAGCGGCTGAAAGCCGACGAAAGCCTGCGCGTCAAAGGCGAAAACATCCGCGACAGCGTGCTGGCGCATCCGGCGCTGGCAGCCTACCTGCACGGCTTGTGGAGCGATCTGCTGGCCTGGCTGCACACCGACCTGGGCCGGCCCGACTCGGGCATCGGCGCGCGGCTGACCCAGGCCGCGCAGACCCTGGGCGGCAAGCTGCTCGCCGACAGCGCGATGCAGCAGTGGTTCAACGACCAGATCGTGGCCGCCGCGCCGCCGCTGATCGACCGCTACCGCGAAGACATCCGCCGCTACATCGTCGCCCGCGTCGCCGCCTGGAACACCGACGAACTGACACTTGAGCTCGAACTCAACATCGGCCGCGACCTGCAGTTCGTGCGCATCAACGGCACGCTGGTCGGCGGCTTGATCGGCGTGCTGATCCATGGCGCCACGCTGTGGGTGCGCAGCGCGTGAACCACGGCACAATCGTCGATCGTTTTTTCCATCCTCCAGACCATGGCCTTCGCCGACAACCTCAAGCAACTGCCCGCCACCTCGCACCTGCGCGGTCTCACCCTGTGCGACGCCGCGGGCCAGACCGTGGCCAGGCTGGAAAACCAACCCGGCCAGTCCGGCTCGGTAGCGGTGTATGCGGCGCTGGCGCAGCGCTTCGGCGCGATCGATGCGGCGGCGGCACGCGCCGGGCTCGAGCTGTACGCCGAACACACCGCCGATGCACGCAGCCACTCCGGCAAGCACCCGAACATCGACCGGCTGCTGACGCTGCTGGTGCAAGGCGGCTCGTACAGCGTGCACTTGCTGACGGCATGAATCCGTACCACGACCCCGCGCCGCCGCACCGGCCTCAGCCGCTGCCGCCGTAGACCGGAACGTCTTCGGTCAAGCGCGGCCAGACCACGGCGAGAACCGCCACGCGGGCCTCGCTCATGACACAAAAAGAGCCTGCCTGCAGATCGCCGAAGTGTAAGGACACAGGGTCATCAGGGGCACTGCAGAGTCATCTTTCAAAGCGTACATTGGCTCGCGTGGCGCCGAGGGCTCGTCGCCGCTTTCATCCATTTTCTGGGAGACCTCATGGCACAGCTTCAAATCGCCGTGGTCGTCGGCAGCCTGCGCAAGGAGTCGTTCAACCGCCAGCTGGTCGACGGCCTGCTCAAACTCGCACCGGCCGACTTCTCGTTCAAGCACCTGCAGATCGGCGACCTGCCGCTCTACAACCAGGACCTCGATGGCGCGCCCGGCGAACCGGTCAAGCGCCTGAAGGCCGAGATCGCGGCGTCACAAGGCCTGCTGTTCGCGACCCCCGAATACAACCGCTCGATTCCCGGCGTGCTGAAGAACGCGCTCGACCACGCGTCGCGTCCTTACGGTCAGAGCGCGTGGAAGGGCAAGCCCGCCGGCATCGTCGGCGCATCGGTCGGCCCGGTCGGCACCGCGCTGGCACAACAGCACCTGCGCAACATCCTGGCCTACCTGGACGTGCCCACGCTGGGCCAGCCCGAGGCCTTCATCCACTTCAAGGACGGCCTGCTGAACCCGGACGGCAGCATCGGTGAAGCCAGCAAGAAGTTCTTGCAAGGCTGGATGGACCAGTACGTGGCCTGGGTGAAGAAACACGCCTCATGAAGAGCCAAGCCTGGCAACCCATCTTCATGCTCAGGAGGCATCGCATGGCTCTTTCCACCTGGCTGCGCCGCAGCCTTGCCGCGCTTGCCGGCGCAGCGTTCCTAGTCAACGCGGCACACGCCGCCGCCCCGCAGGTCAAGGCCCAGGCACCCGGCTACTACCGCGTGATGCTGGGCGAGTTCGAGGTCACTGCGTTGTCCGACGGCACCGTCGCGTTGCCGGTCGACACCTTGCTGACGCGCACGACCCAGGCCCATGCGGACCAGATGCTGGCGCGCAACTTCCTGAAGTCGCCGGTCAACACCTCGGTCAACGGCTACCTGGTCAACACCGGGACCAAGCTGGTGCTGATCGACACCGGCGCGGCCACGCTGTTCGGCCCGACCTTGGGCAACCTGGCCGACAACCTGAAAGCGGCCGGCTACCAGCCCGAGCAGGTCGACGAGATCTACATCACCCACATGCATGGCGACCACGTCGGCGGGCTGATGGCGGGCGACAAGCTGGCGTTTCCCAACGCCATCGTGCGCGCCGACCAGCGCGATGCCGACTTCTGGCTCAGCGCCGAGAACCTCGAGAAGGCCTTGTCGCCGCAGATGAAGGGCATGTTCCAGGGCGCGCAAACCTCGCTGAACCCGTATGTGGCGGCCGGCAAGTTCAAGCCCTTCCGCGGCGACACCACCGAGCTCGTGCCCGGCATCAAGGCGGTCGCGGCCCCCGGGCACACGCCGGGGCACAGCATCTACGTGATCGAGAGCCAGGGCCAGAAGCTGGTGCTGTGGGGTGACCTGGTGCACGTCGCGGCAGTGCAGTTCGCCGAGCCCTCGGTGACGATCCAGTTCGACACCGACAGCAAGTCTGCGGCCGCGCAGCGCAAGCGTGCCTATGCCGAGGCGGCGGCGCAGGGCTACCTGATCGGCTCGGCGCACCTGTCCTTCCCCGGCCTGGGCCATCTGCGGGCCGAGGGCA
>DASQOS010000083.1:0-4540 GCA_035644375.1 Rhizobacter sp. | reverse complement strand
TCAATCAAGCCCAGTTCGCGTCCGATCCCGGTCAGCCGCAGATCTGCATTGTCTTCACGCAGCTGCAAACGAAACTCCGCCCGGCTGGTGAACATGCGGTACGGCTCGGTGACGCCCTTCGTGACCAGGTCGTCGACCAGGACGCCCAGGTAGGCCTGGTCACGACGCGGCGTCCACGCCGGCTTGCCCTGCACCTGCAGCGCCGCGTTGATCCCGGCGAATAAACCCTGAGCCGCGGCTTCTTCGTAGCCCGTGGTGCCGTTGATCTGCCCAGCGAAAAACAGGCCGGCGATGGCCTTGGTCTCGAACGTGGACTTCAAAGCCCGCGGGTCGAAGAAGTCGTACTCGATCGCATAACCCGGCCGCAGGATGTGGGCGTTGGCCAGCCCCGGCATCGAGCGCACGGCCGCCCACTGCACGTCGAAGGGCAGGCTGGTGCTGATGCCGTTCGGATAGAACTCGTGGGTGGTCAGCCCTTCGGGTTCGAGAAAAATCTGGTGCGAGTCCTTGTCGGCAAAGCGATTGACCTTGTCTTCGATGCTCGGGCAATAGCGTGGGCCGACGCCATCGATCAACCCGGTGAACATCGGACTGCGGTCGAAACCGCTGCGGATGATGGCGTGGGTCTGCTCGGTGGTGTGGGTGATCCAGCACGGCACTTGCCGTGGGTGCTGCGATGCCGAGCCCATGAAGCTGAACACCGGCACCGGCCCGCTGGGCGGGCTGCCGTCGGGCAAGGGCATGCCGTCGCCGGGTTGTTCAATCAACTGGCTGAAGTCGATGCTGCGGCCGTCAATGCGCGGCGGCGTGCCAGTTTTCAGGCGGCCCTGCGGCAGCTTCAGTTCCTTCAGGCGCACCGACAACGACAGGGCGGGCAGATCGCCAGCCCGTCCTCCGGCGTGGCTTTGCAGGCCCACATGGATCTTGCCATCGAGAAAGGTGCCCGCGGTCAAGACCACGGCACGGGCTCGAAAGCGAATACCCACTTGGGTTATGGCCCCTACAACACGGTCATCTTCGACCAACAAATCGTCGACGGCCTGCTGGAACAGCGACAGATTGGGTTGGTTTTCCAGGCGCCGCCGGATGGCCGCCTTGTACAGAATCCGATCCGCCTGGGCCCGAGTGGCCCGCACAGCCGGGCCCTTGGAGCCATTGAGAATGCGGAACTGGATGCCGGCCTCGTCGGTGGCGGCCGCCATTGCGCCGCCCAGCGCATCGATTTCCTTGACCAGGTGGCCTTTGCCGATGCCGCCGATCGACGGGTTGCAGCTCATCTGCCCCAGGGTCTCGATGTTGTGCGTCAACAGCAAGGTCGAACAACCCATGCGGGCGGCCGCCAACGCGGCTTCGGTTCCGGCATGGCCGCCGCCGACGACGATCACGTCGAATTCATGGGGGTACAACATGGGAACTCCGGCAGGCCCGCGGCAGACAAGGTCGCGCGCGGAAAACCCCGAATTTTAGGCCTTGCGCCCTTTGCCGTCACCCGTCATCGCGGAGCGTTCCATCCCGCGCTGGTGGTCGACACCACGGAGCGCAGGTCCTGCGCCACGCGGCCTTCTCTCAACACGATGACGCGGCTGGCCGAGGCAATGGTCTCCGGCCTGTGCGCGACGATCACGCGCGTCAAATCGAGTTGGCGAACCGCCTGGTTGACCAGCCGCTCGCAGTCCACATCGAGGGCGCTGGTGGCCTCGTCGAGGAACAGAATCTTCGGGCGCTTGTACAAAGCCCGCGCCAGCAGCAGGCGCTGCTTTTGCCCCCCCGAAATGCTCGCGCCCATGTCACCGATCAGCGTGTGATACCCCATGGGCATGGCTTCGATCTCATCGTGAACCGCGGCGAGCCTGGCACACTGCTCGGCCCAAGCAACGTCGACGTCAACGTCGAAGAAGCTGATGTTGTCGACGATCGAGCCGGCGAACAGCTGATCGTCCTGCATCACGGTGCCGATCATGTCGCGCCAGGCGCGCAGGCCGAGCTGAGGCAAAAGAATTCCATCCACACGGATCTCGCCGGACTGCGGTGCGTGCACACCGAGCATCAGCTTCAGCAAGGTGGTCTTGCCGCAGCCCGAGGGCCCGACGATCGCCACCGACTCGCCCGGCTCGATCGCCAGGTCCAGATCGGTCAGCACCTCGGGCTCGTTGTCGGCGTAGCGGAATCCGATGCCGCGCAGCGTCAGCCGGGAGGCCAGTTCGCGTGCCCGTTGCGGAGCAGCAGCTTCTTGCTCGGGGGCCGTGAGCACGATGTCGGCAAGGCGTTCGCCCTGCAGCTTCAGCATCTTCAACTCCACCAGCTTGTCGATCAAGCCGCTCACGCGCTGGGCAAACTGCTCTTTGTAGGCAAAGAATGCGAACAGCATGCCCACCGAAAAGCGGTGGTCCATCACCAGCAGCGCCCCGACCCAGATCACGGCAATGCGCTCCAAGCCGAACACGAGTTTGTTCACCACACCCAGAAGAAGATCGAGCTTGCGCGTGACGATGTGGGCGTTCATGGCGTCCACCACGCGGTTCATGAACTGCGCATGGCGGTCTTCCTGGCGGTTGAAGAGCTTGATCGACTGGACCCCGCGCAGAGACTCCAGAAAATGACTGGCCTGCTTGGCATCGTGAACGATGGCTTCCTCGGTGGCTTCGCGCAACGGCCGAAACAGAATCCAGCGCGCAACCGCATACACGGCCACGCAGCCCAGCGCAATCGTCGAAAGCAGGGCGCTGTAGATCCACATCATCACCAGCGTCAACACCACCAGCAGCCCGTCGAGCACTGCCTCGATGAAGCTCGTGGTCATCGTTTGCTGGATCTGCTGAACTGCGCCGAAGCGCGACATCACATCACCGGTGTGGCGCTTTTCGAACCAGCTCACCGGCAAGCGCATCAGGTGGGCGAACACATTGCCCAGCCACTGCAAATTCAGCGTCGACGACAAATACAGCACCGCCCAGGAACGAATGCCGCCGATGGCCACCTGAATCAGCACCAGCAGGCCGAAGCCCACACCCAGCGTGACCAGCAGGTCCCTGTCGGCGCTGACGAGCACGCCATCCACCACCCATTGCATGAAGAAAGGCGACAGCAGCATGAAGCCTTCAAGCGCCAACGCCAGAACAAAGATCTGCGTCAACGACCGCTTCAAGCCCGTCACACGGCCAAGCAGCTGGCGCAGCGTGACGCTCTGTTGCGCGATGCGCGGTTGGAAGTCGGGCGCCGGGGACAACTCCAGCAGCACCCCCGTGAAATGCCTGGAGACATCGGCCATCGGCACCCTGCGCAGGCCGCGCGCCGGATCGTGTATGACCACCGAATCACGGTGGACCTCGGTCAGCACCACAAAGTGGTTCAGGTCCCAATGCAGCACGCAAGGCAGCTGCAACTGCGCAAGGTGGCTCATTTCCGCGCGCAACGGCCGCGGACTCAATTGCATCTGGCTGGCAATGCGCACCAGGTCGACCATCGTCACGCCCTTGAGCGACAACGAAAAGCGTTGCCGCAAGGTCGGCAGGTCGGTGTGCAGGCCGTGACGCGCGGCGACCATCGCCAGACACGCGAGACCGCATTCAGCCGCCTCGGTCTGCAAGATCAAAGGCACACGGCCGGACCCCCAGCCGAAGTCCAAGGCGTGCGCCGCGGCCACGTCACACCCGCCCTGCGATGCCCAGCACCGGCTCGAAGATCCATTCGATCAGTCGACGCCGGTCCAGCAGCACATCGGCCTCCAGCTGCATGCCGGCCGTCAGGGGCTGAGCCTGACCATAAGCCTGCACCGCTTGCGCATCCAGTGCCACGGTGATGCGGTACATCGGTTCCTGTCCCACACCGTCGGACATGCCCAGCGCCGCCAGCTCGGCGGTTTGCAGCGGTGTGCGCGACACCTGCAGAACATGACCGCCCTGGTGGCCGAACTTTTGATAGGGATAGGCTTGGTAGCGCAACAACACGGTTTGCTGAGCGTGCAAAAAACCGAGTGCGCTCGATGGCGCAAACAGCTGCGCCTGCATGCGCGCGTTTGCAGGCACCAGGCTCGCCAGCGCCGTGCTCGATGCGGCGCTTTGTCCTGCCAGCGCAAGCACGGCGGTCACCACGCCGTCTTGCGGTGCGCGCACCACGATACGCCGCAGCGCTTCGTTCTCCGCCGACTGCTGCGCAATCGCAGCCAGGTCGCGCTCGATCTCGCCCTGCTGGGCCTGCCCACGCAATGGCAGCTCGCGGCGCCGCGCTTCCAGCACACCGATCTCGCGCAACTGGGCCGAGCGTTGCCGCTCCAGCCCTTGCAACTGCGCCTGCAGACCGAGAACCTCTTCGGCCTTGGTCTGCACCTGCGCCGATGACACGAAGTTGTCCGCACGCAGAGCTTCCAGGCGCGCCTTCGTCTGCTGTGCCAGCACCAGACGCTGGCGCTGCAAATCGCCCTCGGCAGCCATCTGCGCGAGCTCTCTCTTCATGTCCTGGACTTGTTGGTCCAGCGCCGCCGCCTGTGCCTGCTGCAGCGCCACTTGCTGTCGACTCGACGCCTGCAGGCTGCGTTCGCGCG
>DASQOS010000082.1:0-4185 GCA_035644375.1 Rhizobacter sp. | reverse complement strand
ACCTACGGAATCATCGGCGTCAAATGCTGGGTCTACCGTGGTGACCGCCTCGCCAATGGCGACGCGCCGGGCATCGTGACGCCTCCGGGCGCCGAGGAAGATCGCCGTCCGCGCCGCAATACGCGTCCAGGCGCGCCTGGCGCTCCGGCTGGCCGTGGTGGCCGTCCTGGTGGTGGCGGGTTCGACCGTGGCGCGCCGCGTCAAGCTGCCGACCGTCCTGCAGAAACCAGCGCGGTCCCTGCCGCGCCCGCCGGTGATTCGCCGAAGACGCCTGCCGTCAAGCGCGTGCGCAAGGCGGTGGCGCCCGACGCCAAAGGAGAATAAGCATGCTGCAACCTGCACGCAGAAAATACCGCAAGGAACAAAAGGGCCGCAACACCGGCGTCGCCACGCGCGGCGCCAATGTGTCGTTCGGCGATTTCGGCCTGAAGGCCACCGAGCGCGGCCGCCTGACGGCGCGCCAGATCGAAGCGGCTCGCCGTGCGATCTCGCGCCACATCAAACGCGGCGGTCGGATCTTCATCCGCATCTTTCCGGACAAGCCGATCTCGCAAAAACCTGCTGAAGTTCGCATGGGCAACGGCAAGGGCAATCCTGAGTACTACGTGGCTGAAATCCAGCCTGGCAAGGTGCTCTATGAAATCAACGGCGTGCCCGAAGAATTGGCTCGCGAGGCGTTCAAGCTGGCTTCGGCCAAGCTGCCGCTAAGCACCACCTTCGTGCTGCGCCAGGTGGGCGCTTGACGCTCAACCGGAGAACGACATGAAAGCTTCAGAACTCCGCGCCAAAGACGTCGCCGGCCTTGAAAAGGAAGTGGCCGACCTGCTCAAGGCCCATTTCGGCCTGCGCATGCAAAAGGCGACTCAGCAATTGACCAACCACACGGTGCTGGGCAACACCCGCCGCGACATCGCTCGCGCCAGGACCGTGCTGTCTCAGAAGAAGAAAGAGGCCGCCAAATGACCGACGTCCAGCAAGCCAAAGAACACAACACGCGCACCCTGGTTGGCCGCGTGGTCAGCGACAAGCGCTCCAAGACCATCACGGTGCTGATCGAACGCCGCACCAAGCACGAGCTGTACGGCAAGATCGTCGCCAAGTCCAGCAAGTACCACGCGCATGATGAAAAGGGCGAGTACAAGATGGGCGACGTGGTCGAAATCGCCGAAAGCCGTCCGATCTCCAAGACCAAGTCGTGGGTCGTGACCCGCCTGGTCGAGAAGGCGCGCGTCGTTTGAATTGAATGAAAGCACAAGCCTGGTAAGGGCTTGGCTGAGAACGGTCGGAACGCTGGCAAGCTGGCGACCGACCGTTTTTTTATTCTGGTTTCCCCTTCACTGGAGAGGACAAGGTGCTGAAGACAGGCGACAAGCTTCCCTCGGGCCACTTCAAGGAATTCATCGAGGTGGCGACCGAGGGGTGCTCACGAGGCCCGAATGACGTCGACGTCCCGAAGGCTGGCGCCGGCAAGACAGTGGTTGTCTTTGCGCTGCCAGGGGCATTCACGCCGACCTGTTCGGCTCAGCATGTGCCGGGTTACGTGCGGCGCGCGGCCGAGCTGAAGTCCGCCGGTGTCGACGAGATCTGGTGCGTGTCGGTGAACGATGCCTTCGTGATGGGTGCCTGGGGCCGTGAGCAAAAGACTGCGGGCCTGGTTCGCATGATGGCTGACGGCAGCGCTGAATTCACCCGGGCCGTCGGCCTGGCGCTCGACCTGACAGCCCGCGGCATGGGCCTGCGTTCGCAGCGCTATTCGATGCTGGTCCAGGACGGTGTCGTGAAAACTTTGAACATCGAGGCGCCAGGCAAATTCGAGGTCAGCGACGCGGAAACGATGCTCAAACAGGCCAGGACGCTGCGGGATAGTTGAGACCCGGAGTTGGGTTGACGGCTCAACAAGGTTTTCGGCCGGATATTGTTGACACTCTTCCCCACGCAACGCATAATCTAAAGCTTCGCCGAAATTCGGCTGCATCACATTCGTGGCGCACATCCGAACCGGCTCCGCCCAAACGGTGAGTCTTGCTTTCGGCAAGGCGAGCTGACGGGCCCAAGACTGACTGCGGCGGCCCTCGTGATTGGCACGAAGGCGTATGCAGGACAAGTTGGGAACTGAACATGATTCAAATGCAATCGCGGCTTGATGTCGCGGACAACACTGGCGCTAAATCCGTCATGTGCATCAAGGTGCTCGGCGGCTCCAAGCGTCGTTACGCCGGCATTGGCGATGTCATCAAGGTCAGCATCAAAGAAGCTGCACCGCGTGGGCGCGTCAAAAAAGGCGAGGTCTACAGCGCCGTGGTGGTTCGCACCGCCAAAGGCGTGCGTCGACAAGACGGGTCGCTGGTCAAGTTCGACGGCAATGCCGCGGTGCTGCTCAATGCCAAGCTCGAGCCCATCGGCACCCGCATCTTCGGCCCGGTCACGCGCGAACTGCGTACCGAGCGCTTCATGAAGATCGTGTCTTTGGCGCCCGAGGTTCTCTAATTCAATCGCGCAAACGCGGCTGAAGGACAGCATATGAACAAGATTCGAAAAGGCGACCAGGTCATCATCTTGACCGGGCGCGACAAAGGCAAGCGCGGTGCAGTGCTGCAGCGCGTCGATGAAGAGCGCGTTCTGGTCGAAGGCGTGAACGTGGTGAAGAAGCACGTCAAGCCGAACCCGATGAAGGGCACGACGGGTGGCGTTGTCGACAAGACTTTGTCCATTCACCAATCCAACGTCGCTATTTTCAACCCTGCCACCGGCAAGGCTGATCGTGTCGGCATCAAGTTGCTGAGCGACGCTGAACAGCAGTCGCGCAAGACCAAGGACAAGGGCGTTCGCGTCTACAAGTCCAGCGGCGCAGAAATCAAGGCGTAATGACCATGGCCAAACAGCAAGCTGCAAGCACCGCCGCGCCGAAGGTGGCCCGCCTTCAGGCGATCTTTCGCGACAAGATCTCGCCCGAATTGGTCGAGAAGTTCGGCTACAAGTCGCCGATGCAAGTGCCGCGCATCACCAAGATCACGCTCAACATGGGTGTCAGCGAGGCGGTGTCGGACAAGAAGGTCATGGAGCACGCTGTCAGCGACCTGACCAAGATCGCCGGCCAGAAGCCTGTGGTGACCAAGTCGAAGAAGGCCATCGCCGGATTCAAGATCCGTGATGGTGTGCCGATCGGCTGCATGGTCACGCTGCGTGGTGTCCAGATGTATGAGTTCCTGGATCGCTTCGTGACGATCGCGCTGCCGCGCGTGCGTGACTTCCGCGGTATCTCCGGGCGCTCGTTCGACGGCCGCGGTAACTACAACATCGGTGTGAAAGAGCAGATCATTTTCCCCGAGATCGAATACGACAAGGTGGATGCACTGCGTGGTCTGAACGTCAGCATCACGACATCCGCCAAGAACGACGACGAGTGCAAGGCCTTGCTCGCCGCGTTCAAATTCCCGTTCAAGAACTGAGGTGGCCCGTGGCTAAAACTTCCCTCATCCAGCGTGAACTGAAGCGCACGCAACTGGTCGCCAAGTACGCCAAGAAGTACGCCGAACTCAAAGGCATCGCCAACAATGCCAAGAAGTCCGACGAAGAGCGTTATGCCGCTCGCCTCGAACTTCAAAAGTTGCCGCGCAATGCCTACCCGACGCGCCAACGCAATCGCTGCGAGTTGACCGGCCGCCCGCGCGGCACGTTCCGCAAATTCGGCCTCGGCCGCAACAAGATCCGCGAGCTCGCCTTCAAGGGCGACATCCCGGGTGTTGTCAAAGCCAGCTGGTAATCGGCAGGACGATCAGGAGATTCCGAATGAGCATGAGTGATCCTATCGCCGATATGCTGACGCGTATCCGCAATGCACAGATGGTCCAGAAGACCACTGTCGTGATGCCGGCATCCAAGTTGAAAGTGGCGATTGCCCAGGTCCTGAAGGACGAGGGCTATGTCGAAGGTTTTGCCGTGGTCGGCGAGGCCGCCAAACAGCAGCTTGAGATTGCGTTGAAGTACTACGCTGGCAAGCCGGTGATCGAGCACATCGAACGTGTCAGCCGTCCCGGCCTGCGCGTCTACAAGGGCCGCCACGACATCCCGAACGTGATGAACGGTCTCGGAGTCGCCATCGTCACCACGCCCAAGGGCGTGATGACCGACCGCAAGGCACGCCAGGCCGGCATCGGCGGCGAAGTGCTGTGCTACGTGTCGTAA
>DASQOS010000081.1:0-5196 GCA_035644375.1 Rhizobacter sp. | reverse complement strand
ATCGTCATCCTGGTCGACGAGGAAGACCGCGAGAACGAAGGCGACCTGGTGCTCGCTGCCGAGCACGTCACGCCCGACGCGATCAATTTCATGGCCCGTTTCGGCCGTGGCCTGATCTGTCTCACACTCACGCGCGAGCGCTGCGAGCGCCTGCGCCTTGCGCCGATGGTCACCCGCAACGGCACCAAGCATGCGACGGCCTTCACGGTGTCGATCGAAGCCGCGCAAGGCGTGACCACCGGCATCTCGGCGGCGGATCGCGCCCGCACGGTGCAGGCCGCCGTTGCCAAAAATGCCGAAGCCCAAGACCTGGTGCAGCCGGGCCATATCTTTCCACTACAAGCCGTGGACGGCGGCGTGCTGATGCGCGCCGGACACACCGAAGCCGGCTGCGACCTCGCCGGCATGGCCGGGCTCAGCCCCACGTCGGTGATCTGCGAGATCATGAAAGACGACGGCACCATGGCACGGCTGCCCGACCTGGAGATTTTTGCGCGCGAGCACGGTCTGAAGATCGGCACCATTGCCGACCTGATCGGCTACCGCAGCCGCAACGAAAGCCTGATCGAGCGCCTCAGCCAGCGCAAGCTGAGCACCGCGCACGGCGAGTTCGATTGCACCGCGTTTCGCGACCGCGCCGGCGGCCTGCACCTGGCGCTCAGCCATGGCCCCATCGACAGCAGCAGCGAGGTGCTGGTGCGTGTGCACGAGCCGCTGTCGGTGATGGATTTGCTCGACGTCGGCCCGTGCCGCCATTCGTGGCCGCTGCCCAAGGCCTTGGCCGCCTTGCATGCCTCGGAGCGCGGCGTGGCGGTGCTGCTGAACTGCGGCGAAGACGTTCATGCCCTGCTGCCGCAATTGCGCGCCCGGGGCGAAACCGCAGTCCCTCGCGGCCAGATGGATTTGCGCACCTACGGCATCGGCGCGCAAATTCTGCGCGAGCTCGGCGTCACCAAGATGAAGCTGCTGGGCAGTCCACGACGCATGCCCAGCATGACCGGCTATGGCCTGGAAGTGACCGGCTTCGTTGCCGCGGAGACCTCGCATGCAAGCTGCTGACAAGGGCCAAGGCGCCGACCTGGACGGTACCGATCTGCGCATCGGCATCGTGCAGGCGCGCTTCAACGAAAAGCTGACACAGCAGCTCGCGCAAGCGTGCCTTGCCGAGCTGAGCGCGCTGGGCGTAGCCACCAAGCACATCCGGCACGTCACCGTGCCCGGCGCCCTGGAAGTGCCGATCGTCCTCGACGCCCTGGCCGAGAGCAACCGCTTCGATGCGTTGATCGCGCTGGGCTGCATCATTCGTGGCGAGACCTACCACTTTGAACTGGTGGCCAACGAAAGCGCAACCGGGGTCAGCCGCGTGTCGCTGGATCACGAGATTCCGGTGGCCAATGCCATCCTCACCGTCGAAAACGAAGCCCAAGCCTGGGCCCGTGCCGAAGAAAAGGGCCGCGACGCGGCCCGCGTGGCCGTCGAAATGGCCAACCTGCTGGAAGACTTGTCGTGACTGAAGACGCAAAAAAGAACAACAAACCCGCACGCCCGCCGGGCAAGCGCATCGGTCCCAAGTCGTCGCGCCGCCGTTCGCGCGAGCTGGCCTTGCAGGGCCTGTACGAGTGGCTGATTTCGGGGGCCGCGCCCGAGCTGATCGAAGCCCATGTGCGCGAACAAGAGGGCTTCGACAAATGCGATGTCACGCACTTCAGCGCCTTGCTGCACGGCTGCATTGCCGAAGCCTCCGACATCGATTCCGTGCTGACGCTTCACGTGGACCGCAAGACGACCGAGCTGTCGCCGGTCGAGCACGGCGTGCTGATGATCGGCACTTACGAGCTCAAGCACTTCATCGACATTCCCTACAAGGTGGCGATCAATGAAGGCGTGGAGTTGGCCAAGAGCTTTGGCGGCACCGACGGCCACAAGTACGTCAATGGCGTGCTCGACAAGGCGGCCGGCGACTTGCGCAGCGCCGAGGTCGAGGCGTTTCGCGCCTCGCGGCGCTGAACCCACGGCCCGCATCGATCCACGCAAGGCGTTGCGGCCCGCATGAAACTCGCCGGCCGACTCGACCACATCGAGCCCTTCTACGTGATGGAGTGCGCCAAGGCCGCCGTCGAGCTGGCGCGCAGCCCGGCCTGCGATCCCGCGCTCGGCGGGACGCCGATGATCTTCCTGAACATCGGCGAACCCGACTTCAGCGCACCGCCCTTGGTACAAGAAGCCGCCATGCGCTGCCTGAGCCAGGGCCGGACCCAGTACACGCCGGCCACCGGCTTGCCTGCGCTGCGCGAGCGCTTGAGCCGCTGGTATGCCGACCGCTTCGGCCTGGACGTGCCGGCACGCCGCATCGTCGTCACGGCCGGCGCGTCGGCTGCCTTGCAGCTGGCGTGCCTGGCGCTGGTGGAGCGCGGCGACGAAGTGCTGATGCCCGACCCGAGCTATGCGTGCAACCGCCACTTCGTGGCTGCGGCCGATGCTCTGCCGGTGTTGCTGCCGGCGCCGCCCGAACACCGTTTTCAGCTCGACGCGAGCAGTGTCGAATCTGCCTGGACACCGCGCACCCGCGGCGTGCTGCTGGCCTCGCCTTCCAATCCCACCGGCACCTCCATCCACCCCGACGAGATGGGGCGCATCGTGCAGAGCGTGCGCAGCCGCGGCGGGTTCGTGATGGTCGACGAGATCTATCTCGGGTTGAGCTTCGACGAGACCTTCGGTCACAGCGCCTTGATGCACGACACGGCCGCCGGCAGCGACATCATCTCGATCAACAGCTTCTCCAAGTACTTCAGCATGACGGGATGGCGCCTGGGCTGGCTGGTGCTGCCTGAAGCGCTGGTGCCGGCCGTGGAAAAGCTCGCGCAAAACCTGTACATCTGTGCATCGTCGGTTGCGCAGCACGCGGCGCTGGCCTGCTTCGAGGCCGAGTCTCTGGCCGAGTACGAACGCCGTCGCGCCGAATTTCGCGCGCGCCGCGACTACGTGGTGCCGGCCTTGAATGCGTTGGGGTTGACCGTGCCCGTGATGCCCGATGGCGCCTTCTATGCCTGGGCCGACTGCTCGGCCCAGGCCACCAGCAGCTGGGACTTTTGCCTGGCGTTGATGCACGAGGCCCACGTGGCCCTGACGCCTGGCCGCGATTTTGGCCGCCAGGCCGGCGAACGCTATCTGCGGCTGTCCTATGCCAGCTCCATGGAAACCCTGCACCAAGCCATCGCCCGGCTGAACCAGGTGCTGCAACGGCCGCACCTGGGCACGCGGTTTTCGTGACGCGGTTGTTACGAAAGCGCTGAAGGCGTCTCAATTTGACGCCTGGAAACACCGTCATTGGACTAAGCTCGGCGCCTGATGGAATGAGAGCCTCGGCTCCAATCTGACTCATGTCCGGTATCGCATCTGACCCGTCCCTGCCCGCAGACCATGGCGCCGACTCTCCTTCTGAAGAAGGCCCGGTGTCCGCTCCCAATTCGGCACCGTGGGATGGCGACATGGACCTGCCGGCCCAGCCGACGCCGGCATTTGCCACCAATCCGCCCACCCAGGCCGCCGATCAGCTGCCCACCATCGGACACATCGGCCGCTATGCCCTGAAGTACCAGATCGGCGAAGGCGGACTGGGCACCGTGTACGCCGCCCACGATCCGCTGCTGTCGCGCTTGATCGCCATCAAGACGGTGAACCTGGAAATTTCTGCCGAAGAGCGCGAATCCTTCAACGCATTGTTCCTGAACGAAGCCCGTGCCGCGGGCGGCCTGAGCCATCCGCACATCGTCACCGTGTTCGACGCCGGCGTCAGCGAGCAAGGCGCGTACATCGCGATGGAACTCCTGAAGGGACGCGATCTGCGCCAGCTGCGGCTGGAGGGCTGGCGCCCCACGCCGACGCAGGCCGCGCTGATCATTCGGCGTGTCAGCGATGCGCTGGCCTATGCCCACTCCAAGGGCGTCGTGCACCGCGACGTCAAGCCCGCCAACATCTTCATGGTCGGCCGCACCCAACCCCGCGTGCTCGACTTCGGCATTGCCCGCGTCGCCCACCAGCACGACACGCACAACGAGGTGGCCGGCGGATCGCCGTACTACATGGCGCCCGAACAGGTGCGGCAAGAAGCGGTGGACCGACGCTGCGATGTGTTCTCGCTCGGCATCGTGCTCTACGAACTGCTGACCGAAACACGCCCTTTCCGCGGCAACTCGCTGAAGGAAATCACCGACGCCGTGGTCGGCCACCAGCCGCCTTCCGCGCATGAAGTGGACGAGCGGGTTCCCAAGGCCTTGTCCGACATCGCGGCGCGGGCCATGCAAAAGAACCCGGATGACCGGTTCCGCTCGGCACGCGCCCTGTCGCGCGAACTGCGTCATTGGCTTGAAGAACACGCCCAAGACGGCGAAGGCGCGGAAGACGCCGCACAGCCCGGACAGCGCCGCAGCCTCTGGGCGGCAGCCGGCGCAGCCGCCGTGATGCTGGTTGCCGCGCTGACCTGGTGGGCCTGGCCCGCGCATCAAGAACGGCCCGAGGCGGCACGCGCGGCAGTTCCTCCTGTGGCAGCCCCGCCTCCGACCGTGGCGCCAGCGGCCGTCGCCGCCATCGAATCCGCCGCTTCGGGGCTGGCGCCCACCGAGCCCGGCTCAGCGGCCAGGGCCGCCGCTGTCAACCCGGCCACTGCGGCAGCGGCTAGCGTGCCGGCAACTCGTCCGGCTGCCACCGCCACGGCGCCGGCGCCGACCCCTGCCGTTGAAATCGCCCAGGCCCCCAAAGAAACCGTCAAGCAGCGCCGCACGCGTGAAGCGCGCCTGGCGACCACGGGCACCGGCACCGGCATGGTGGCCAATGGCTTGGTGCGGCTGGCCGTGAGCCCCTGGGGCCAGGTCGAGATCGATGGCAAAGCGGCCGGCATTGCACCGCCGTTGAACGAGCTGTCGTTGAGCGCGGGACGCCACAGCGTCACGATTCGCAACGATGAGTTCCCGCCATTCAGTGCCACCATCAACGTCACTGCCGACCAGCCGATCAACATCAAGCACCGCTTCGGACCATGAGAATCCCACTTGCCCTGGCACTGACTTCGCTGGCGATCTTGACGGGTTGCGCCGCGCCAGCGCCGATCGGCTTGATGGACATCACATCGCGCCCCGCGGAACGTGCGCTGCAAAGCGGCATTCGCGCCTATGACGACGCGGCCTATCCCGAAGCCGA
>DASQOS010000080.1:0-2489 GCA_035644375.1 Rhizobacter sp. | reverse complement strand
GATCGACCCGCACTCGAATGGCCAGTGCTCGAGCGCCCAGGTGGCCGGGATCGCTTGACGCCGCGCCACCCACTTGATGGGCAAGGGCATGAAGAACAAGCGCGTCGCCAGCGCGCTGCTCCAGGCCGGTACGACGGCCTGCACCAGGCGCAAACCGCGGCCCAGCCAGCGCGCACTGCGGCTCGAGGCGTAAAACGCCGCGGCCGGGTTGACGTTCGGCAGCGCGCTCACAGTTGAGCGCAATCGAAATCGGCGTTGCTGCGCGGCAGCGCCGCGCACAGGCGCGACAAGGCCACGCCGGCCTTCAGCAACAAGACGGCGAACAGCGCGGTACACCACAGCAGGGTCAGCATCGGCAGCTCCAAACTCGCACGAACGTGCGAAATAAATCCACAAGTGAAGCCAAGGCGGGGTGCATGGCACATCTTTCAGGCGGGGGTGGTGGGTGCGGCTTGCCGCGAGCGCACCAGCCGCTCGTAGGCCGTCCAGCAGCGCTCGGCGGCACGCGGTTCGCGCAAGAAGCGCGCTTCGCGCATCAGCGCGATGAACAGGCCGTCGATCTCGAACACCAGTTGCTCGGCATCGGTGCCCGCCATCAGGTGGCCTGCATCGATCGCCTGAACGACTGTCCGCTTGAGTGCGCTGCGCCAGCGCAGGATGTGCTCCAACAGGCGTTCGCGCAGCGGACCTTCGCGGTCGTCGAATTCAAAGGCGCCGGCGCAGTACAGGCAGCCGGTGTGGATCTCGACCCGCGCGGCGCGCTGCAGCCACAGCCGCACGATCGCGTTCAGGCGCGGCAGACCGCGCGGCTCGCGCATCGCGGGGACGAACACGTCTTGCAGGAAACGGCGGTCGTACTCGTCGATCACCGCTTCTTGCAGCGCCTCGCGCGAGCCGATGCGCGAGAACACGCCGCTCTTGGACAGGCCCAGGCGCTTGGCCAGCTCACCGATGGTCAGGCGGTCCAGCCCTTCGGCGGTGGCCATGGCCAAGGCGGTGTCGAGGATGGCGGCCCACGTGAGCTCGCTGCGTTCGGTCTTGGTTTCCACGGCCGCGATGTTCGCACGATCGTGCGAAATGTCAAGCGCGGGCCACGGGTCGCCGGGCCGCCCCACGACCCTTGCACCCCTTGGGGGGCGACCGCCGCATCGCGGCGGTCTCGGGGCTCACATCAGGCCGGCACGTAGCCGCGCGGAATGGCCGCCAGCAGGCGCTTGGTGTAGTCCTGCTGCGGGGCTTCGAGGATCTGCGCCACGCTGGCCTGTTCGACCACCTCGCCGTCCTTCATCACCAGCACCTCGTCGGCCATGAAACGCACGACCGCCAGGTCGTGGCTGATGAAGAGATAGGCCAGGCCCAGCTCGTCCTGCAGGTCCTTCAGCAGGTTCAACACCTGGGCCTGCACCGACACGTCGAGCGCGCTCACCGCCTCGTCCAGCACCAGCAGCTCGGGGTTCAGGGTCAGGCAGCGGGCGATGGCGACGCGCTGGCGCTGACCGCCGGAAAACTCGTGCGGATAGCGCTGCATGGCGCCGGCGTCCAGCCCGACCCGTGCCAGCCAGCCGCGCGCCAGCGCTTCACGTTCGGCGGGGTCGCGCCCGATGCCGTGGATGGCCATCGGCTCGACCAGCGTCTGGCCGACCGTGAAGCGCGGGTTCAGCGAGGCATAGGGGTTCTGGAACACGACCTGGATGCGGCGCCGCAACGGCAGCATCTCGCGTGGCGAGAGTCTCAACAGGTCGCGCCCCTCGAACAGCAGCTTGCCGCCCACCGGGCCGCCGCTGGCCTGGTGCAGCCGCAGCAGGCTCAGGCCGAGACTGGTCTTGCCCGAACCCGACTCGCCGACGACACCGAGCGTGTGCCCGCGGCGCAGCCGGAAGCTCGCACCTTTGACGGCGCGGAACTCCTTTCGGCCGAACACGCCGTGCCGCACCCAAAAGCCTTGGGTCAGGGTGTGGGCCTCAACGATCACGGCAGCGTGTGGATCCTTGACGCGGGCGGCGATCGTGCGGGCCGCTTGGCCGGCGCCGTGATCGTCGATCACGCGCAGGCGCGGACCGCGCTGCTCCAGCGACGGGCGACACGCCAGCAAGGCCTGCGTGTACGGGTCTTGCTGGCGGGCAAAGATGTCGGCCACCGGGCCCTGCTCGCGCACCGTGCCTTCGCGCATCACGACCACGTGGTCGGCGATCTCGCCGACCAGCCCGAGGTCATGGCTGATGAACAGCAGGCTCATGCCGTGGCTTTGCTTGAGTCGGATCAGCAGCTCCAGGATCTGGCGCTGCGTGGTGACGTCGAGCGCGGTGGTGGGCTCGTCGGCGATCAACAGCTTGGGTTCGCAGGCCAGGGCCATCGCGATCATCACGCGCTGCCGTTGTCCGCCGGACAGCTGGTGCGGGTAGGAGTTAAGAATGCGTTCCGGGTCTCCCAGTTGGACTTTTTTTAAAAGCTGCGGCGCCCGCGCGGCAGGGACTTTGTCCAATAAGAGC
>DASQOS010000079.1:0-4108 GCA_035644375.1 Rhizobacter sp. | reverse complement strand
GTCCGAGCGACGCGAAGAGAGCCTCTTGCCATCGGCCGAACCACGCGCACGGAGGGAGCACACGGCTTCTTGAACCCGGATAAAGCAAGATCCATACGCGACGGTCGCAGCGTCGTGTTTCTCAGGCGTGTCAAAAATTGGCGGCGCGGGTGCTCGGCAAATGTTGCAAGTCAGCGGTAAAGGCCGCCGCGCAAGAAGCCCCCAGTCCCCTGAATGAACCCGCCTGTTTCAAGCGCACGGGCCAGGTTCGGGCGGTCTGCGAATCAAGATCGAAACAGCCGCGAATACTGCATTTCGTGCTGTGCCGAAACAATGCCAAGCATCGGCGTGAAGGCCTGGCGGTCTGCGTCACTGAGCTGGATGGACTGCGACACGACATCGGGAATCGCCGCCGTCAGTGCGGCCAGCACCCGCTGACCCGCGGCTTGCCCGAGCGGCACCGATTTCAGCGCGGCCTGAACCATGTTTTCGGCCCAGCCGAATGCGAAGCTCAGCAGCGCGTCACGCAAGGGAGCGCCGGTTTGCGCAGCGGCCAGTGCAAAGGCGACGGGCCAGGTCGGTGCAGGTTTCAACGCGCCCAGCGCCACCACGCGCGGGTCCGCTACACCACGGTTCTTCAGCCACTCGACCAGTGAACGGCCCATTTGTTCGGTTTGCAGGCGCATCTCGCTCGCCTCGCGCGTGACGGTCATCCACGCGTTGAGTTCGGTGATGGTGGCCAGGTCCTCACGCTGCCATGCCTTGAACGCCTTTGCCACGACCGCGAGTTCGCTGCGTGCCAGCGCCAGACACAGTTGATCGACCAGCCAGGCGCCGGTCTGGGTTTCGGTGGTGACACGCCCCGATTCGACCGCCGCTTCCAGCCCTTCCGAATAACTGAAGCCGCCGACAGGCAGCGCCGGTGACGCCAGCCACATCAACTGAAGCAACGAGGCCGCCGAGGTCTTCGGATCTTGCGCACGGCGAGCAGGTGTCGTTCGCCCGGCGCTGCGTTCAGAGCGCCTGGAAGGCTTGGCGGGCATCAATGCTCGTGGTCGTGATCGCATCCCGGCCCATGCACATGCGGTGCAGGCGCGGCCTTCACGGCAATCGCAATCGGCGTGCGAGATGGCTGGGGGACGTGGCCATGTCCGTGGTCATGCACATGCCCGCCGGCCGCCGCGTAAGCACCGCCTTCCGGCTCGAACGCCGCGGACTCTTCGGTCACGATCAAGTGCATTTGCCGCAGCATGTCGGCCAGCACGTGGTCGGGTTCGAGCTGCAGCCGGTCGGGCTGAATCTCGAGCTGCACATGGCGGTTGCCCAGGTGGTAGGCCGCGCGCAGCAGGTCGATCGGCTCGCCATGCTCGGGGCAGGCGCGCACGACCATCACGGTTTGCTGGCTGGCCAGCACCTGGATGAGCGAACCGTCTTCGGCCACCAGCACGTCGCCGCCCCGCGCCACGCTGCCGCGGGGCAAGAAGACGCCGAAGTTTCGGCCTGACGAATCGTCGGCATCGAAGCGGCTTTTTTGTCGCGTGTCCCAGTCGAGAGTGACGCTGGATGCGCGATGGAGCAGCGCCTTGGCGAGGCCACGCCCTTGGGGAATGAGTTTGTTGACGGTCAGCATGGCGGTCGATTTCAAATGAACAGCAGGCTTCAGTGTGACATCAGTGCCGGCCGGTGTGGGTTGTGGGTGTGCTGCAATGACGGCTCCCTGGTCGTCCACCAGAACGCGACCTGCGTCTTGGCGTTTTCGGCGTGTAAACCCCAGTAGCCGGCTCCTGTACTGCTTTGCGGTACGCTGCACCACAAAATTCTGAAAAACGGAGGACCTCATGAGCCGAATTCAACGCCTTGCATCGTTCTCCAGCGGGATGCTGTTGGTGACGTTGGCCGCCTGCGGTGGCGGCGACTCGACCATCGGCGGGACGCTGAGCGGATTGCCCGCGGCCAACAGCGTCACGCTGCAGAACAACGGCACCGACGACCTCACGCTCACGGCCAACGGAGCGTTCACCTTCAGCAAGGCCGTGGCCAAGGATTCGACCTACTCGGTGAGCGTGCTGACGCAGCCGGTGGCAGCGACGTGTACCGTGGCCAACGGCGGCGGGAGCACCGATTCCAATGGCAGCGACATCAGCAATGTGAGCGTCAGCTGTGCCATCACGGCGTCGATTGCCGGCAGCGTCACGGGCCTGGCCTCGGGCGCGGCCGTCACGCTGAGCAACGCGGGGGTGCTGCTCACCGTCGCGAGCAACGGGCCCTTCGCGTTCCCGGGCATCAAGACCGCGGGCACGGCCTACAACGTCAGCGTCTCCACGCAACCGGCGGGGGGGCAGACCTGTTCGGTGACCAACGGCTCGGGCTCCGTGGTGGCCAACACGCAGACCGCCATCACCGTCAGCTGCATTTGAGGCACGCACGGCGCTGAACCCAAGGCGCGTCGGAACGGCGTCAGAACAGGAAGTAGCGCTGCGCCATCGGCAACTCGGTGGCCGGCTCGCAGGTCAGCAGCACGCCGTCGGCACGCACTTCGTAGGTCTGCGAATCGACCTCGATGTTCGGCGTGCCGCTGTTGTGAACCATGTCGGCCTTGCCGATCTTGCGCGTGTTCTTGACGGCCACGCCGCGCCGCTTCAAGCCCAGCTTGTCGGGCACGCCGGCGTCCAGAGAAGCCTGTGACATGAAGCTGACGCAGGTGTCGTTCAACGCGCCGCCGAAGGCGCCGAACATCGGCCGGTAATGCACCGGCTGCGGCGTCGGGATCGACGCGTTGGGGTCGCCCATCGCGGCGGCGGCAATCATGCCGCCCTTCAAGATCAGCGACGACTTGACGCCGAAGAAGGCAGGCGTCCACAGCACCAGGTCAGCCAGCTTGCCGACCTCGACCGAACCCACCTCGTGCGAGATGCCCTGCGTGATCGCCGGGTTGATCGTGTACTTGGCGATGTAGCGCTTGACGCGAAAGTTGTCGTGCCGCGCGTTGTCCGGCGCCAGCGCGCCGCGCTGCGCTTTCATCTTGTGCGCCGTCTGCCAGGTGCGGATGATGACCTCGCCGACGCGGCCCATGGCCTGGCTGTCCGACGACATCATCGAGAACACGCCCATGTCGTGCAGGATGTCTTCGGCGGCAATCGTCTCGCGGCGGATGCGGCTCTCGGCAAAGGCCAGGTCTTCGGCGATGCTCGGGTCCAGGTGGTGGCAGACCATCAGCATGTCGAGGTGCTCGTCGATGGTGTTCACCGTGTATGGCATCGTCGGGTTGGTCGACGAAGGCAGCACGTTGGGCAGGCCCGCGGCCTTGATGATGTCCGGCGCATGTCCGCCGCCGGCGCCCTCGGTGTGGAAGGTCGCGATGGTGCGGCCCTTGAAGGCGGCGAGCGTGCTTTCAACGAAGCCCGATTCGTTCAGCGTGTCGGTGTGAATGGCGACCTGAACGTCGTACCGGTCGGCCACGCTGAGGCAGCAGTCGATCGCGGCCGGCGTCGTGCCCCAGTCTTCGTGCAGTTTCAGGCCGTAGGCGCCGGCCTCGATTTGTTCGTTCAGCGCGCCGGGCAGGCTGGCGTTGCCTTTGCCCATGAAGCCGAGGTTCATCGGAAACGCCTCGGCCGCCTTCAGCATCGAATGGATGTGCCAGGGCCCTGGCGTGCAGGTCGTGGCAAAGGTCCCGGTGGCCGGGCCGGTGCCGCCGCCGAGCATCGTGGTCACGCCGCTCATCAGCGCTTCTTCGATCTGCTGCGGGCAGATGAAGTGGATGTGCGTGTCGATGCCGCCGGCCGTGACGATCGAACCTTCGCCGGCAATGATTTCGGTGCCCGGGCCGATGACGATGTCGACCCCCGGTTGCACATCGGGGTTGCCGGCCTTGCCGATGCCGCTGATGCGGCCCGCCTTCAAGCCGATGTCGGCCTTGACGATGCCCCAGTGGTCGATGATCAGCGCGTTCGTGATGACGGTGTCGGCGACCTCGGCGGCGAGCCGCTGGCTTTGCCCCATGCCGTCGCGGATCGTCTTGCCGCCGCCGAACTTCACCTCCTCGCCGTAGCCGCCGGCGGCGAGCGTGTAGTCTTTTTCGACTTCGACGATGAGGTTCGTGTCGGCGAGGCGGACTCGGTCGCCGACTGTG
>DASQOS010000078.1:0-2119 GCA_035644375.1 Rhizobacter sp. | reverse complement strand
CATCTCTGGGCAGGTAGGCTGGTTGCATGAAGGGTGCGAGCCACAGAAAACCAATCGCGCGATTGTCACGCATGCGCGCCCTCAAAGGGCGTCCGACAAACGATTCGTTTCACCCGCGTGTGGCGCATTGCGCCGCGGCGGTCCTGTAGGCACTGTCCGACACGTCAATCCGGCTTGTCCGGCAGACCCTCAAAGACTTGCTGCCTACCCTTGGTTCACTTCCACCGGCCTTGCTTTGTTCGGGCAAGGCCGGTGGATGGCATCGACCCAGGACACTGACCCACTGAGGAGAGACACATGAAGAAACTGCCCCACATGTCTGCTCTAGGTCGTTCGCTGGTGGTGGCTTTTGGCGCGCTGGCCTTGGCCACGGCCGCCCACGCCGCCGGCGACAAGGCCACCTACGACCAGGCCAAGGCCTCGGCCAAGGCCACCTATGAAACCGCCGACAAGCAATGCGATTCGCTGTCCGGCAATGCCAAGGACATCTGCCAGGCCGAAGCCAAGGCCGCGCGCAAGAAAGCCGAGGCTGCTGCACAAGCCAGCTACAAGGGAACCCCCAAGGCCGAGTACGAAGCACGCACCAAGGCCGCTGAAGCCGACTACGACGTCGCCAAGGAACGCTGCGACGACAAGGCGGGCAACGACAAGGATGTTTGCAAGAAGGAAGCCAAGGCGGCCCTGACCAAGGCCAAGGCCGACGCCAAGATGGAACGCAGCGACAAGAAGGCCAGCGCCGACGCATCGTTCGACAAGCGCGAGGCCGAATACAAGGTGGCGGTGGAGCGCTGTGACGCCTTGGCCGGCACGGCCAAGAGCAGTTGCGTGAACGACGCCAAGGCCAAGTACCACATGTGAGATCGAGGCGCCTGATGGCGAGCCGACGCGGCGCCGGGTATCCGGAGGCCGCATCGGCTGCCTCGGCGCTCAAAGGATGAGCATGAGTTTTGTTCTGCTGAGCCTGGTGGCGATCGCCATCGTGACCGGATTCCTGGTGCTGCTGGCAACGCTCATCATTCATCCGCACGTGAATGCCTTGATCCAGGGCGACTGGACGCCGGAGGAGCGAGCCGAGCGTCCGTGATGCCCTGCGGCTCGGGGTTCAGCGCTTCAGCAATGGCCGCAGGTAACGCCCGGTGTAGCTCGCCGGGTTGGCGGCCACCTCTTCCGGCATGCCGGTGGCGATCACCATGCCGCCGCCGCCCCCGCCTTCGGGCCCCATGTCGATCAGCCAGTCGGCGGTCTTGATGACGTCCAGGTTGTGCTCGATCACGACCACGGTGTTGCCGGCATCGCGCAGCTGGTGCAGCACGTGCAGCAGCAAATCGATGTCGGCGAAATGCAGGCCGGTGGTTGGCTCGTCCAAGATGTAGAGCGTGCGGCCGGTGTCGCGCTTGCTCAGTTCCAGCGCCAGTTTCACGCGCTGCGCTTCGCCGCCGCTCAGCGTGGTGGCGCTTTGGCCGAGCCGGATATAGCCCAGCCCGACGTCCAACAGCGTTTGCAGCTTGCGCGCGATGTTGGGCACGGCGTTGAAGTACGCATGCGCATCTTCCACCGTCAGCGCCAGCACCTCGGTGATGTTCTTGCCCTTGTACAAGACCTCCAGCGTTTCGCGGTTGTAGCGTTTGCCGTGGCACACGTCGCAAGGCACGTACACGTCGGGCAAGAAGTGCATCTCGACCTTCAGCACACCGTCCCCCTGGCAGGCTTCGCAGCGCCCGCCCGGCACGTTGAAACTGAAGCGCCCCGGCCCGTAGCCGCGTTCGCGTGCGGTGTTCATTTCTGCAAACAGCTCGCGGATCGGCGTGAACATGCCGGTGTAAGTGGCCGGGTTGCTGCGTGGCGTGCGGCCGATCGGGCTCTGGTCGACGTTGATGACCTTGTCGAATGCCTCGAGGCCCTCGATCGCGTCGTGCGGCGCGGCCTCCGCATGGCTGCCGTACAGTTCGCGCGCGACTGCCGTGTAGAGCGTGTCGTTGACCAGCGTGGACTTGCCCGAGCCCGACACGCCGGTCACGCAGGTCAGCAGGCCGACCGGCACGTCGACGGTGACGTTCTTCAGGTTGTTGCCGCGCGCGCCGCGCACGCGCAGGCGGGACGTCTCCTTCGGATCGCCGTC
>DASQOS010000077.1:0-3427 GCA_035644375.1 Rhizobacter sp. | reverse complement strand
CCACAGCACACAGGGCGGCACGCCTTACGCCGGTGGCCGCGGCGTCGACACGCCGTTCGGCACCGTGTACGCACCCAACCTCACGCCCGACGACAAGACCGGCATCGGCAGCTGGACCTCAGCACATTTCTGGCGCGCACTGCACAACGGCCGCTCGCGCGACGGGCATTTGCTCTATCCGGCGTTTCCTTATCCCAACTACACGCATGTCACGCGGCAGGATTCGGATGCGATCTACGCCTACTTGCGCAGCCTGGCGCCGGTGTCGCAGCCGAACCGGCCCAACACCTTGCGCTTTCCCTATGACTCTCAGTTTTCGCTGGCCGTGTGGCGCGCGCTGTACTTCAGCCCCGGCCAGCACGTGCCCGACCCGGCGCGCTCCGGCGAGTGGAACCGCGGCGCCTACCTGGTGCAGGGCCTCGGGCATTGCAACGCCTGCCATTCGTCGCGCAACCTGCTCGGCGCGACGCGTGGTGCGATGGACCTCGGCGGCGGCCTGATCCCGGTGCAGAACTGGTATGCGCCTTCGCTCAGCGCCGCACACGAGGCCGGCGTGGCCGACTGGGACACGCAACAAGTCGTCGAGCTGCTCAGAAAAGGCGTGTCGCCCCAGGCATCGACGCTCGGCCCGATGGCCGAGGTGGTGTTTCGCAGCACCCAGTATTTTTCGGACGATGACCTGCACGCGGTGGCGATCTACCTGAAAGCCTTGCCACCCGCACGGGCGCGACCCAAGGCACTCGGCAGCGACGCGGCCCAGGCGGCCAGCGCCCGCCTGTTTGACCAGGGCGCCAAGATCTACGAAAAGCAATGCGCAAGCTGCCACGGCGACCAGGGGCAGGGCGCAGCGGGCGCCTATCCGGCACTGGCGGGTAACCGTGCGCTGCAGATGAACAGCAGCGTCAACCTGGTCCGTGTCGTCGTGGAGGGCGGTTTTGCGCCGGCCACCGCGGCCAACCCGCGGCCATATGGCATGCCGCCGTTTGCCACGGCGCTCAACGACGAAGAGATCGCCGCCGTGGTGACGTTCATGCGGCGCAGCTGGGGCAACGGCGCGTCGCCGGTGTCGCCGCTCGAGGTCAGCCGGTCCCGCGGTCCGACGATCCAATGACGCTGCTGGGGTCAAAAACGCTGTGACGTGGAGGCTTGAAGTGGCGGCCACAGCCACCACCTTGCAGGCATGGAGGGTTCTTTGCGAGCCGCCCCTGGAAGGACCCGATGAACACGACGAAACCCGAATCGATCCGCGCCGACCTGACGGTCGTGCTGATGCTTGCCCGCCTGCTGCAGCGGCTTGACCACAGTGCCGTGGCGGTCGACGCCGACCAATACCAGACCGTGGTGCGCAGCCTGGCCAACGAACTGCAGAGCGTGCCGTCCGATGCAACGCTGCGCGCCCTGCTGGATGGCCACCCGGCCGCCGCCGAGCTGTATGAAAACATCAACTACCAGCACGCCGGCCTGTGCCGCTCGCCGCTCGATGCGGCATTGAACGCCGAGTTGCAGGCCAGGCAAACCATCGACCAGGTCGGCCGCCTGGCCAGCCCGAATGCGCGCGGACGGGGGTGATCTCGGTTTCGGTGCAAATTGAAGCGGTTCCATCTAAGGATAAGCACTCGCTCCATACGAGGCCCGAATATCCGTGCAGCGCGACCGTGTGACTCTGTCACACCACTGGTGAGACTTTCGTTGCTGCCGCTAGCCACCGCTGCATCAGCGCTACACCTGGGGAAAACCGCTGCGGCAAGGTCCTCATCAAAGTGGTCGAAGACTGCTCATTCGTCAGCGGCCAGGTTATAGAGCCTCTGGTTCCTCGTCTTCGCGAAGCAGGATCTCGGTTGACCGAAATTACAGCCCCGCTCGTGCGAGCGGGCAGCGCCATGTTGCTCTTCTTTGCGTTGTCCGTGCAGTCCCAGAGCGCGGTGCAAAGCCGAGGTGGACAGTGAGCTGCTTACGCCAGTGATCCTGTGTGAGCCGCGCCCTCCACGGTCGCATGGACACTCGGGTTTCAATTGATGCATCCCCTCTGGGGGGATAGGATATACGCATGAACGAACATCATCATCCCCATGAATCTCACCCGGCCGTCGTCAAACGCTTGAAGCGCGCGAGCGGCCACCTGCTGAAGGTGATCCAGATGATCGAGGGAGGTCGCCCTTGCCTTGATCTGGCGCAGCAGCTTCACGCGGTCGAGAGCGCCGTGCACGAGGCCAAGAAGGCCCTCATCCACGATCACCTCGATCATTGCCTCGACGCGGCAGTCGGTGCGACGCCGAAGGCAGCTCGTGCACCGATCGACGAGTTCAAGGCCATCACCCGGTATCTTTAGAGGCCAGCCCATTGGAGAATTTCAGTCAGCTCATCCAGTCCGGAAACGCCTGGGTCTTCATTCCATCGGCCATCCTGCTCGGTGCCTTGCACGGGCTCGAGCCCGGACATTCCAAGACGATGATGGCCGTTTTCATCGTCGCGGTGCGAGGCACGGTCGGACAAGCCGTGCTGCTCGGGTTGGCCGCGACCCTCTCACACACTGCGGTCGTCTGGGCTGTGGCGATGGGAGGCCTCTATCTCGGCCAGAACTGGAACGCTGAGGCGACCGAGCCGTACTTCCAGGTCGCATCCGCGGTCTTGATCATTGCCATTGCGCTCTGGATGCTATGGCGAACCTACCGCGAGCAGCAGCGCGAGCGCATCGAGACCGACGACGACCACGGTCACCATCACGGCCATGGCGAAGAGATGCGCCGCATCGATACCGGCCACGGCATCGTCGACCTCGAAGTCTTCGAAGACGGTGTACCGCCGCGCTTTCGCGTGCGCTTCGAGAACCGTTCTACCGTGCCGGGAGACCAGACGGTCAATATCGAGACCCAGCGTCCCGACGGCAAGCGGCAAACCTTCGCACTGGCCAGCAAAGGCAGCTATCTCGAGTCGATCGACAAGATCCCGGAGCCGCACGAGTTCACCGCCAGGCTGTCGATCGGACACGGTGACCACACGCACAGTTTCGATGTGGAGTTTGTCGAGCACGGCCAGGGCCATGCGCACGATCATGGAGATCATGGGCTGAACGTTTCCGCGCCGGGTTTTCAGGATGCGCACGAACGAGCGCACGCCAACGACATCAAGCGTCGCTTCGCCGACCGCAACGTCACCACAGGGCAGATCATCGGCTTCGGCCTCACGGGTGGGCTGATCCCCTGTCCGGCGGCTATCACCGTGCTGCTCTTGTGCTTGCAGCTCAAGCGTCTTGTGCTCGGCGCGTCGCTCGTGCTGTGCTTCAGCATCGGGCTTGCAATCACGATGGTCGCCACGGGCGTTGTCGCAGCTCTGGGCGTGAAGCACGCCTCGAAGCACTTCGCAGGTTTCGGGACGTTTGCGCGCCGGGCGCCCTATGTCTCAAGTACGCTGATCATCTTGGTCGGGC
>DASQOS010000076.1:0-3808 GCA_035644375.1 Rhizobacter sp. | reverse complement strand
TCCGAAATAGGCACGTCGCCAAAGTGCACCTTGCGCTGGGGCGCGCGCGGATTCATGTGCTTGATGCGATGGATCAGTTCGCTGACCTCGGCCGCGTCCACCAGGTCTGACTTGCTGATGAATATCTGGTCTGCGAAGCCGATCTGGCGCCGGGCTTCCTGCCGTGTGTCGAGCTGGCCTTGCGCGTGTTTGGCATCCACCAGCGTCAGAATCGAGTCCAGCAGATAGCTTTCTGCGATCTCATCGTCCATGAAGAACGTCTGCGCCACGGGGCCGGGGTCGGCCAGGCCGGTGGTCTCGATTACTACGCGGTCAAAACTCAGTTCGCCCTTGCGGCGTTTTTCGGCCAGATCGCTCAGCGTGGTGCGCAGGTCTTCGCGGATCGTGCAGCAGACGCAGCCGTTGTTGAGCTGGATGATTTGCTCGTTGCTGTCCTGCACCAAGATCTCGTTGTCGATGTTCTCGCTGCCGAATTCGTTTTCGATCACGGCGATCTTTTGCCCATGGGCTTCGGTCAGCACTCGCTTGAGCAGGGTGGTCTTTCCTGAGCCGAGGAAGCCGGTGAGGATGGTGGCAGGGATGAGACTCATGGGGTACCTGTGTGGAAAGGCAAAGCCGAGGGATGGAACAGCCAAAAATGCGGGCGATTGACTTTTGTTCAAGGTAGCAGATGTGTCAAGCGCTGGGGCCGTCTGGCTTCAGTTAAGCTTTTGGCATCCGAACTTTCCGCCTTGGCGCGATGACTGACCCTCACCCGAGTCGATTTCCAAAGAGCTTTGACAGAAGTTTGCAGCGCACCGACAAGCGCAGCCTGTTCGAGCGCCTGGTCGAATTCGTCTCGCCTGGCGTCGATTCGCGTGACGAACTGATCTCGACCCTGGCCGACGCCGAGAACCGCGAAGTGATTGCGCCCGAGTCGCGCATGATGCTCGAAGGCGTGATTCGCATGGCCGATCTGACGGCCGGCGACGCCATGGTGGCCGCCCCGCGCATGGATTTGCTCGACATCTCCGCGCCCTACGACGAACTGCTGGCCGTGGTCATCGAGACCGGGCATTCGCGCTTTCCGGTGTTCGAGGACAAGCGCGAAAACATCATCGGCACGCTGATGGCCAAGGATTTGCTCAAACTGCAGCGGGCGCCGGAACTCAATCTGCGCACTTTGCTTCGCCCGGCGGTGTTCGTGCCCGAATCGAAAGGTCTCAACGAGCTGTTGCGCGACTTTCGGGCCAACCGCAACCATCTGGCGATGGTGATCGACGAATTCGGCAACACGGCCGGGCTCATCACGATCGAAGACGTGCTGGAAGAAATCGTCGGCGAGATCGAGGACGAATTCGACGACAAGGACGGCGAATCGGGCATCTACACGCTGGCCGACGGCAGCCATCGGGTGGCCGGCGACGCCGGCATTGCGGCCGTCAACGAAGAGTTCGTCGTGAAACTGCCGGTGGACGAGTTCGACACGATCGGCGGCCTGGTGGCCCAGGAACTGGGCCGCGTTCCGCGCCGCGGCGAATCGGTGCCGATCGACAACCTGATCTTTTCAGTGATGCTCACCCGCGGCGGCGCAGTGCGCTGGTTCAAGGTCACCCGGGCGTCCGAGGTGGCGACAGGACCCGACGGTGCGTGAGCGCCGCCCCGCACTGAAGCCAGCCTCGTCGCGGCGCCGTTTCGGCACCAGACCGGCCAGCGCGTCCGGCGGCATGCTGTGGCTGCTCGACGTGGTGCTGGCACTGATCCTGGGCGCGGTGCACAGCCTGCCGATGGCGTTTCCGCAAGCCTGGTGGCTGCAACTCGTCTGCGTGGCCGGCCTGGCGCTGCGTGTCAGCCATGTACCCCCGCGTCGCGCCGCCTTGCTCGGCGCGGCGTTCGGCACGGCCTGGCTGGGTTCTGGCGTGTGGTGGCTCTACATCAGCATGCACCAATACGGCGGACTGTCTGCCGGGCTGGCGGCGTTGGCGGTCTTGGCGCTCAGCCTGACACTGTCCGCCTGGCTGGCGCTCGCGATGGCCGTGTTTGCCTGGCTGCGGCGCCACTCCCCGGTGCTGGATGCGCTGCTCTTTGCGGCCTGTTGGCTGCTGGCCGAACTGGCGCGGGGTGTGGTCCTCACCGGTTTTCCGTGGGCGGCAGCCGGTTATGCCCACGTGGATGGGCCTTTGGCGGCGCTGGCGCCATGGATCGGCGTCTACGGCATCGGCTTTGTCAGCGCGGCCCTGGGCGCGGGCATGGTGCTCGGCATGCGCGGCGCGCTTGGCGTGGTCGGGGGCGGGGTCGTCGGACTGGCCACCTGCGCCGCGGTGCTGACGCTGCTGGTGCTCATCAAACCGGCACCGTTCACCCAGCCCACCAGCACCCTGCAACTCACCTTGCTCCAGTCCAACGTGCCGCAGGATCAGAAGTTCGCCGAAGCCGCCCTGCCGCAGACGCTGGGCTGGGCGCAGGCGCAATTGATGGCGGCGAAAGGCGATCTCGTCGTCGGGCCGGAGACCGTCATTCCGCTGCTGCCGGAACAGCTTCCTGCCGAGTACTGGCAACCGCTGCTGCGCCGCTTCCAACGCGGTGAGCAGGCGGCCTTGATCGGACGGCCTCTGGGCAGTTTTCAGGCCGGCTACACCAACTCGGTGGTTGGCGTGTCCAAAGACACGGTTCAGCTGTCCGATGGTTTCTACCGCTACGACAAGCACCACCTGGTGCCTTTCGGCGAATTCATTCCGACCGGCTTTCACTGGTTCACCGAGCTGATGAACATCCCGCTCGGCGACTTCAACCGCGGCGTCCCGGTGCCGTCTTCGTTCGCGTTCAGAGGCGAACGCATTGCGCCGAACATCTGCTACGAAGACCTGTTCGGCGAAGAACTCGCTGCGCGCTTCCGGGATTCCAACGTCGCGCCGACGATGTTCGTCAACGTCAGCAACATCGGCTGGTTCGGCGACACCATCGCCATCAGCCAGCACCTGATCATCTCGCGCATGCGCTCGCTGGAGTTTCAGCGGCCGATGGTGCGCGCCACCAACACCGGCGCCACGGTCGTGATCGACCACACCGGCCGCGTGACCCATTCGCTGCCGCCGCAGACGCAAGGCGTGCTCAACGCGCCGGTCCAGGGGCGCCAGGGCCTGACACCCTATGCCCGTTGGGTGTCGATCTACGGTTTGTGGCCCTTGTTCGTGCTTGCGGCGGGGCTGCTGTTGCTTGCAGCGCCGCTGCGCCGGCGCGAAGACTGAAGCCATGTCCGACACCTGCGTCTGCAAGCACCGCGGATACGGCCCTTAAAATCGCGGCTCTTCGCCGTTCGGGCCTCTGCGCCAACCACCGCACCATGCTGACCTTCCAGCAAATCATCCTGCGCTTGCAAGACTACTGGGACCGTCAGGGGTGTGCGCTGCTGCAGCCTTATGACATGGAGGTCGGCGCTGGCACCAGCCACACCGCGACCTTTCTGCGCGCCATCGGCCCCGAGCCCTGGAAAGCCGCCTACGTGCAACCAAGCCGCCGCCCGAAAGACGGCCGCTACGGCAACAACCCCAACCGGCTGCAGCACTACTACCAGTACCAGGTGGTGTTGAAGCCTGCGCCGGCCGACATCCTCGCGCTGTACCTCGGTTCGCTCGAAGCACTGGGCTTTGACCTGCAGGCCAACGACGTGCGCTTCGTCGAAGACGACTGGGAGAACCCGACCCTGGGCTGCTGGGGCCTGGGTTGGGAGGTCTGGCTGAACGGCATGGAGGTGACCCAGTTCACCTACTTCCAGCTGGTCGGCGGGATCGACTGCAAGCCGCTCACCGGCGAGATCACCTACGGGCTG
>DASQOS010000075.1:0-10102 GCA_035644375.1 Rhizobacter sp. | reverse complement strand
ACCCAGTGCTCGATGTCCTGCAAGGCCAGTATTTGCTGGCACACCGGCATGTCCGGCTCAAACGGCAGTTCGCATGCATAGCGGCTGACCAATTCCAGGCCGGTGAGGCGGCGCAGGCGGCGGTCCGAGCGCGGGTCTCTCAAGCAGCCCAGCAGTGCTGCGGGCGAGTACAGCAGCCCGTCGCGGTAACGCGAACCGGTGTGCGCGAAACGCTCGCGGTGGTCAGACAGCCATTGTTTCCATGACTCCGGGTTGGTCGACAGGCGCTGCACCCGCTTGCCGAACAACTGGCCGTCCAGCCGCATCGGCGGCTGGCGCTTTTCGCGCCAGGCCAGCAGCTCGTTCTCGAACAACTCGTCTTCCTGCACCTCTTCGGCTTCGAACTCGTCTTCGTACAGGTGGGCGCCGGTGGCCCAGTTCAGCCCCAAGGCCGCGGCGCGCGCGCAGTCGGGGTTCTGCAGGCATTGGTAGAGCGTCTTCATGGCCGACAGGTCGCCCAGCAAGCCGAGCGCCAGCAGGCATTCGGGCGTGGCCTTGCCGGCCTGCACGATGTCGTTCAGCACCGCGGTGGCAGAGGCCGAGCCGCCCAGCGCCAGCAGCGTGCGCGGCCATTTTTCGACTTGGGCGTTGAGGTACTGCGCCTGCAGTGCATCGGTCGAGCCGATCTGCAGCAAGGACAGCAGCGCCGCCGACTTCATGGCCGGCGCGCCGCTGGCGATGCAGGCTTCCAGCGGCGCCACCGCATCCACCGAGCGCAGCCGGCCGAGCGCGGCGACCAGCGCTTGCGTCGGCGCTTTGGCCAATGCCGTCAGCAGCGTCTGCGCGATCGGCAGCCGGCGGTAGCCGGACACCGTGGCCAGCGCGTCGGTCAACTTCTCGTCGCCACGCGCGATGGCGCGTTCGACGAACACCGCCCAGTCGAGCGGCAGCTCCCACTTCAGGGCATCGGTCAACGCGGCGATGTGTTCTGCGTCCGTGTGGTCGATCTGCTTGAGTGCCAGCGCCAGCAGGTCGCTGCGCCGGTGGCGGCAGAACACGCTGACCGCCGCGAAGATGATGCCTGCGTCGCCGTCTTCGAGCTTGTCGATGCACTGCTTGAGCGCGGCATCGCCGCCGACGATCAGCGCGTCGATGTGGGCTTCGAGCCGCGACTCGAAGGGGTCCAGGTCCCGCCAGAAGATCTCGTTGTCTTTCAGCAGCGCCAGGCGCTGCGTGTAAAGGAACGAGGCTTCCTCGAGGTGTTCGAGGTAAAGACCGATGTGGAATTCGCGCACCGACGTGGCCATGTCACACCGCCTCCAGCGTCGGCGGCAGCGCGTGCGTGGCCGAGCTGACGCGCAGCGCCACCAGGTCGTGCGGACCGCCGGGCACGCGCTGGTGACCGCGCCACAACAAGTGCAGCAGGTGCGCGTCGGTGTCGATGATGACCGTGTCGAGTTGTGTTTGCAGTGTGTGGTGCTGGCGCTTGCGCAGCTCGAATTCGCAGACCGGTGCGGCCACGCCGGGTAGCTTGAACGTCAGCTTGCCGCGGACCGAGGCGTTGCCGACCATCACGGCCTCGTCACCCGCCAGAAAGCCCGGCGCCAGCAGGCCGGGCGAGGCGGCGTTGAAGAAACGCGAGTCGAAATCTTTCGGCAGCAGCGGCCTGCGCGAACTGTCCCAGGCGGCGTCGTAGGTGCCCGCGTACGCGGCGCGCGGTTGCCAACTCGGCGAGGTGAAGCCGAAGCCGGCAGGCACCGGTGTGTCGCCGATCTGCGTGAACAGCTGCGACGGGTCTTCGATGTTGGGCATCACCAGGTCGTCCGACGAACTGCCGCTGCTGCGGCGAAAGCCCGTGCCCACCGGATTGCGCGGCTCGAAGCGGTGCTGCAGCGGATCGGCGTCGTGGCGGTCCCAGCCGCCGAAGGCTTTTTCGTAGATCAGCGGGATCTGTTCGAAGGGCCGCGCCGGCGAGATGCTCCAGCTGCCCATGGAACGCGACATCACGCGGTCGCCGGTCACACGCACGACCTTTTGCAGCGGCCCGATGCGCAAGCCCACCTGCAGCTCGGTCGTGCCCGGGCGCGGCGCGCAGGCGTGGCCGATCAGCGCCACGTCGGTCGCCGGTTTGAAGAACGCGCATTCGGGCTCGAACTTGTAGCTCGACGCGATCGGGTCGCCCCAGAACACACCTGCGAGTTGCGGCGGCATCTGCGGGTCGTGCAGCAGCAGTTCGCCATCGGCTTGGATCGCGAAGGTCGCGCGCACCAGCGGCACGAACACCGGCCGCAGGTCGTTGTCGGTCAAGAACAGCGGCGTCACGCTGAAGGGCGTGAGGTTGACGAGGGCAGGGTGGGGCATGGCCTGTGCGGTCAAACGTCGGGATAGGGCTCGACCATCGGCTGGCGCGCCAGCGACGGGCAGTACAGGTAGTCGGGGTCGGTGGCGAAGCCGCGCAACTCGGCCAGCCTCAGCATCGCCAGGCCGTCGACATACACCAGGCGTTGCGCCAGCACCGGTGGTTCGGCCAACTCGCCGCGTGCTTCATCGGCTTCGATGGCTTTGGTGCGGGCCTCCAGGAAGGCAGTGAAGGCTTCGTCGAAGGCCAGTTGATCGGTGCCCGTCAAGGCGCGGCAGATCCCGATGCGCACGTCGTCGGGATCGCCCAGAAAGGCCTCCATGCGCGCCAGCAAGGGCGCCACGTCTGCGTCGGTCTGCCGGCCTTGCAGCAGGCAGCGCACGGCGCGCGCGTAACAGTGGTCGTCTTCGTATTCGTGGCCCGGGCGGTGGTGGGCGGGCGCGGCATCGGCGATCTGCGCGGCCAGGGCCAGGTCGCCAGCGGCGATCGCGTCGAACAGCGGCTCGCTCACACCGGACACGAAATCGTGCTCCTGCAGCTGGCCTTCGCGCACGACGCGCTCCAGATAGGCCAGGCGCAGTTTGCCGCTGCGCATCAGGTTGTGCAGAAAACGATCGCTCTTGCCTTGCGACAGCAGCACCATGATGCCGAGGCTGCGCAGGTGGCTGCAGATTTCGCGTGTCAGGCCGCCGACTTCGCCGAGCGGATAGGCCGGGTCTTCCAGACCCTGTGTCCAGAAGGCGATCTCGTAGGCCAGGTCCTCGCAATCGTCGAGAAACATCAGACGCCTCGGCGTTTGCGGGCGCCCACGTTACGCGATCTCATCCCAGCCGATGCCGGTGAAACCTGCCTTCTCGATGTCGAGGGCCAGCTCGCGCCGCAGCAGCAAGATGCCGGGGAAGGTTTTGGGACGGAACAGCAAACGGCCCTCCGGCACCTTGGACGCATCGATCTCGATGTGTTCGGCGTAGCGGATGACACCGGGATCGAGCGCGGACAAGGTGACGTCGGAGTTGGCGACATCGATGCAATCAGGCGGATCGATCGGGTGGACGATGAAGTACGCATCGGCCACCGCCTTGCCTTTGAGGTCGACCACCGCCACCGGCAGGTACTCGACCTTGTCGGGTTTCTTGGCCTGGATGAAGTCTTTGAGGCGTGCCGAGCACACCATCATGTTCTCGACGTTGACCAGGCAATCGACCAGCAGCGTGTTGCGCTTGAAGTCGGGGTTGAAATGAAATGCCGCCGTCGACGGGAACGCCTTCTTGAAGGACACGCCGTCCATCATGTCTTCGGAGTTGGCAACGCCTTGCAGGTCCATGACGGCTGCAGCGTTCTTGACGGCGACGGTATCGAATTGAACGAACGGGTTGCTCATGGGTGTCCTCAGATCAGGCCCTTGACCAGCTTCTTCACCTTGTCGGCGGTTGCTTGGGTCACGGTGAGTGGGAAGGTCTTGGCTTCGATGTTCTTTTTGGGGGTGGCCATGGAAAACGGCACATACCAATCGGAGTCGGGCTTCTTGGCGCCAGAGTAGACACTCAAGAATTCCTTGTGCGTCCCCTTGCCACGCGTCCCGTAGTTGGTGAGCTGGGGTTTCATCTTGTCTCGATAGCCGTTCAGCTCGGTCAGCAAATCGGCGGCGGTCGCGGCGTGTTTCTTTTTCGATTTGGCGGCCCGGTTGGCCATCGCCTTCATCTCGGTGTCGATGTCGTTCTTGTAGCCTTTGGTGCTCAGGTGGTCGTAGCCGTGGACCGCGAGGTCCTTGAAACCCGGTGCCACCTTGAAATCGCCCTGGCGCAGGCGATTGATATAGAACTTGGCCACCGTGCCGAGGTAGGGCGGCATGGCCAGCATGTTGTCGAGCGTGTTGATGCACCATGCGGTCTGCTTGACGACATCGGTGATGCGCGTATCGGCCGAGATGTACTGGGTCACCGACGCGACGCACAGCACATGGTGCGCCTGGTAGGTCCAGGGCACTTCGCAGCACACCCGGTACTCGTTGCCATGCAGGTCGCAGCTGGCCTTGCGCTGCGTGCAGAACTTGCCGACCGTGTCGCCGTCTGAATGACTGGTCTTCGCCATGATTTCTTTCCGTCAAGCCGCCTGACACAACAAGACCGCGCGGTCACCCGAGTCGGCGCACGACACCAGTGCCGCGATCGGCGCCGCCGCATAACCGCGCTCGAAAGCGCTGGCCGCCATGCACAGCGCGATCGCGCCGCTCGCAGCACCCGTGTCGCCGAACGAAGCCGCGGTGAACGACATCGCGCCGACGACCTGCGCCTTGTGCGCGGCCTCCAGGTGCACCGCGGCGCTGCCCCAGTCCATCGCGCGGTAGGGCTCGCCGGTGTGGTCGGACAGCACCCACAGCGGCAGCTGGTGCTTGAAGCGAATGCCGCGCATCGCCTCGTGCAAGGCGCTGGCCAGCGCTTTGCCGGTCGGCGGGTCGTCGGCGCCCATCAGATGCGGCTCCTGGCCGAAAGCCAGGCCCCGCAGCGCCGCACGCGCGCCGGCGCCGCGCGCACTGGCGTGGGCGTCCGATTCGAGCAGCAGAAAGGCCGCGGCCTCGCCGGGCTGAACCCCTGCGGGCGCGTTGGGCGTCTTCAGGCGCTGTGTCGCTTCGAGCCAGTTCAGGAAGTCGGTGTCGATCAACGAGTCGACGCCACCGACGATGGCGACATCGACCAGGCCCGCCACCAGGTCGCGCGAGGCCTGCTCCAGCGCACGCAAGAAGCCGGTGTGGCCCGACAGGGCCAGATGCCGCAGCGGCGGCACGGCACGCCATTTCAGCGGCGCCGCCGCGCGTGCCCACAGCGACTCGGCGCGTTGCCAGGGATCGGGTGGTGCAGCTGCCGGCTCGTCAGCGTCATCGGGAGCCTCGCCCTGTGGCAAGCTCGCCTTCGGATCGGCAGCGTCGACCGGAACACGTGGCGTCGGCGGCAGCGACAGATAGCAGCCACTGCGTGCCGCGTCTTTCAGCCAGGGCTCGCGCTGGTCCAGATCGCGCAAGGCCAGGGTGGCCAGCCGCAACAGCCGCCAGTCGCCTTCGAAACCGTCGGTGGCGATCGGCACGGTGTGGCAGCTCAGGCCGACGTCTTCGCCGGTGGCCGTGCGGACCGGGTAGGCCAGCAGCGGCTGGGCGCGCGACAAGCCGGCGCGCGCCGCCGCGCAGCAGGTCGCGACATCGAAGCCGAGCGACGCGACCATGCCCATGCCGGTCACGCACAGCAGCGACCTGGGTTGGAGCTCAGAACTCTTCATCGCAAATGAAGCAGATCTTCTTGGCGGTGACGACCGCCACCACCGGCCCTTGCAGCAGCGGGAAGGGCGGGGTGTTCTTGTCGTTGTGCAGCATCAGGTCGAAGGCGCGCGGCACGTTCTTGCCTTCGAACTTCACGTCGAACGAGAAGTTGACGAACTCGGCCTTGCCCTTGATCTTGTTGGACGCGACCCCGCCACCGGCGCTGCCGGCTTCGTCGCCGGTGCTCATGCTGAAGTTGGAGTCCTTCACGCACACCGGGTTGCCATCGCATTTGACGGTGCTGGCACCCGACGCGGTGTCGGACGACTTGGCGATGTTCGGGTAAGGAATCGGGATCGGCCCGGCCGGGCTCGGCGTCTTGCAGACGTCCGGAAACGCGATGGTCGTGCCGCCGCTGTCGGCATGCACGACGGACAGGTTGTTGACGCCGACAGACACTCCCATGGCGAACCTCTGTGAGCCTTCAGTTGATGTCGACCGACGCGCCGCGGATCTTGTTCGGGCCCGAGGCCCGGCTGACGAGCTCGGTGCCCTTGATCACGACACGGCCGTTGGCCTGCAGCGTGATCGATCCCTTGCCGCACTTCAGCACCACTTCCTGGGAGGCCTCGAACAGCAGGCGCTTGCCGTCCAGCGTGGCGCCGCTGGGCCGCAGCGGCATGTCGAGCAGCGTGGGGGGCGGCGCCAGCGCGTCCGTCACGAAGCCGACGATCACGGGCCGTTCGGCGTCGCCGTCTTCCAGGAACAGCAGCACCGGTACCGATGGATTTGGCGTGGCGTCGAGACCGGCCGGGCGCGCCACGGTGCAGCGCGCAGCCACCGGTTCGCGACCGCCCACGCGTACCAGGCCGCGCCCGTGTTCATCGAGCCCGACCAGCGAGCCGATCTGCAAGGCCGGCTCGGCCAGCGGCGCCGGCGCCGGAGACACCAGTTTGGGAAAAACTCGGCTCATCTCAGTTCTCCAGAATCTTGCTGCCCTTGATCACCACGTCGCCGCTGCCTTTGACGTTGATCTTGTTGCCCTTGATGGTGATGTCGCCGTTCTTCTTCATGATGATCTCGGCGGACCCGCACTTGAAGTTGATCTCGTCTTCGCCGACCAGCTGGATCTTCTTGGCGTTGAGGATGTATTCCTTGGTCACCGACGCCACGTGCTGGCCGCCGATGGTTTCTTTCAGGTCCTTGCCGATCTCCGAGGTCGAATTCTTGGCCACGGTTTCGCTGGAATCGCCGCCCACGGTGACCGACTTGCTGCCGCCGATGACCTCGGATTTTGCCGCACCGATGTTCTCGGATTTGACGCCGCCGACGGTCTCGGCCATCGCGGCACCGACGGTGATTGCCATCGCGGCGCCGACCGTGATCTCCATCGCAATGCCCACCGTCTCGGAGTAATTGGTGGCCACGCTTTCGGACAGGCTGCCGCCGACCGAAATGCTCATCGCGGCGCCGATGGTCTCGGTGTGGTTGGCGCCGATGTCGACGATCTTGTTGCGCGCGACGGTTTCGTTCTTGTCGCGCTCGATCGTCATCTTGCGGTCGCGACCGATGCTGATGGTTTCGTCGCGGTCGACGCGCTCCTTGCGGTCGTGGTGAACCGTGATCGTCTCGTCGTTGTCGACGGTCTCGGTCCGGTCGTGCTTCACGTGCACCGTCTCATCGTGGTCGATGGTCTTGGTTCGGTCATGGCCGACCCAGTGCGTCTCGTCGTGCTCGACCTCGATGTCCTGGTTTTTCTCGGCATGGATCCACAGCTGTTCCGAACCCGCTTTGTCCTCGAAGCGGATCGCGTTGGCGTTGCCGTAGCCGCCACCTTTGGATGAACGCGTCAGGATGCCGGTCTGCGTCGCGTTGGCGGGCAGGTCCCACGGCGGCATCTGTTCGGCGTTGTAGACGCGGCCGGTGATGATCGGCTGGTCGGGGTCGCCTTCCAGAAAGCCGACCACCACCTCTTGCCCGATGCGCGGGATGTGGATGGCGCCGAAATTCTTGCCGGCCCACGGATGCGACACGCGCACCCAGCACGAACTCTTGTCGTCTTTCTTGCCGTAGCGGTCCCAGTGGAACTGGACCTTCACGCGGCCATATTTGTCGGTGAAGATTTCTTCGCCGCCCGGGCCCACCACCACCGCCGATTGCGGGCCTTGCACGAAGGGCTTGGGCGTGCGGCGCGGCGGGCGGAATTGCTGGTCGGAGGGCATGGCCGAGAAATCGCATTCGTAGCCGCCTGCGCTGCCGCCCGATTCATGCGGGTTCACATGGGCATTCACCGACAACGCGGTGACCAGGTACTCGGCGTTCTGGTCTTCGCGCGGATGGTGGCTCAGGTTCAGCAGGCGGCCCACTTCGATGTTGTGGCCGTTGGACGAGCCGCGCAGCGACTGAAAGCGCGTCTGCAGCTCATCGACGCGGTCTTCGGCGAGTTGCTGGCCGTCGGAACTCTGGATGTAGTCGCCCTGGTAGTCGAACATCTCGTAGTCGGACAGGTCGTACTGGCGCGCCTTGTCCTTGTCGACCTTCAGGCTGGTCGAGGGGCGCTCGAAGTCATAACTCGTCAGCACCGACTTGCCGGTCTTCACCTCGCGCGAGAAGGTCCAGTTCGAGACGTATTCGGTGTCGGGTGGAACGGTGGCGTTGTTCTCGAAGTAGGGCAGCGTGTCGTGGCCCGGCACGGCGTCGTGCGCGCTTTGCGAGTCGACCAGGACCAGCTTGTGTTGCCCATCGGTGTGCTTGAAGTACCAGTAGATGCCTTCATGCTCCAGCAGCCGGGAGACGAAATTGAAATCGCTCTCGCGGTACTGCACGCAGTAGGTCCACTTGCGGTACGAACGGAACAGCTTGAATTCGAAGTTCGCGACGCTGTGGTCCTCGAACACCTTCTTGACGATGTCGGGGACGCTCATCTCCTGGAAGATGCGGCAGTCGGAGGTGCGCGTCAGAAACCACAGCCACGGGCGCACCGTGGCCTGGTAGCCGTAATGGCGGCCGCGGTGGGCGCCGATGGCGAAGCGGGTGACGTAGCCGTTGAAGTGGCGCTTCGCCTCGTCGCGCAGCTCGACATGCACCGTCACCGGTTTGCCGAGCAAGTCTTCGGGTTGGATGTCGGCCTTGAGGCTGGTGAGGGTCAGCTGGATCTCACCCAGCAGGCTCAGACCTGCCGACGCGGTCATCGTCTCGAACTGCAGGTCGGCGGCCGGCAGCGGTGAAGTGAACGTGATGGGTTCAGGCATGGGGGCTGACTCAGAGCGCACACATGGCGCGACGGTGTGAAGGTAGGTTCAAGCGGCTCGGCGGTAAAGCGACGAAAGTCATGGCGCAGCGCGCCACACGCCGCTCAGTCGTGAGGAGAGATATCGACCGGCATGGGCACGCGTGCAGCGCCGCTCGCGCCGCCCCGGGCCGGTGTGCTGCCGGTGGTGCCGGTGCCGCGCATTGCTGCGAACGGGTTGAACGGCACGCCGGTCAGCGCCGCCAGCCGGTTGGTGAAGGAGGTCAGCTCACCGGCCAGAAAGTCCAGCGGCTGCCGATAGCTGCGAACGAAGCCGGAGGTGTCGACACGGGTGGTCGCCGCGTTGCCGAAGGCGGTCGGGCTGATGCTGGCAGGCAGCGTCGTGAAGATCCAGGGGTCGTCGGCGCCATAGCCGTCGGCCAGCATGGTGCCGGTTTCCGACAGCAGCATGTTCTGGATCGTGGTTGCACAGAACTCGTTGTGGTTGGGGTAGGCCGCCGACGTCCACGAGGCGATGGGCCGCGGCGAGCCGTTGCTCAGCGTGAGGGTGTTGAGCCCGTGGATGGCCATGTACGCATGCATCAGCTCGTGCGCGAGCACGGCTCCCGGGTGGCGCATCGGGTCGAGGTTGATCGGCCCGGGGCGTGCGTCTTGCGGCGTGAAGCTGACGAAGATGGTCGGGTGCGTGCTGCTGTTGAACGGCGTGCCGGCGCCGATGATGCCATCGGTGTAGGCCTCGGGCGCGGTGCGCGGCATGCGCACGATCGTCACCACGGTGCCTGCGCCACCCGGCCGGGCCTGCATCGATTCGAGCAGCACCCGGCCCACACGCGTGGCCGCGATGCGGCCGAGCCAGAACTGCACGCGGTCCAGCCAGCGCGCGGTGTCGGGCCAATGGGCCGCTTCGCCACGTGGCAGGTGCGCCTGCTCGCCGAAGGTGGAGGTTTCGTCGACCAGCACGTTGCCGGGGTTGAAGGTGACCGTCATGGCAGTGACTCCGCAGAATGAGGCGCCGGGTCGCACGACCGTGGCACCAGCCCGCCGGCGATGCGGGCAGTGACGGCCACCATAGCCACAAGCGCCCGAACGTCAAAGCGACCAAAGTCAATCGGGTCGAGACTCGGGTGCTCGTGCTGGCCGTGAAGCGCAGGCTTGCGCGCTGTCCCGAGGATTTCATGTTTCAGCTCTCAACGTCCAGGAGTTCGCCAACTTGAGGTCACAAACTGTGACCTCAAGTGCCGGGCACGGCGCCGTATGCGTTCAC
>DASQOS010000074.1:0-2628 GCA_035644375.1 Rhizobacter sp. | reverse complement strand
GCCGGCCGGCCGCCAGACCGTGATGTACAGCGCCACCTACGCCGGCCATGTCGGCCGTCTGGCGCAAGACCTGTTGCGCGATCCGCAGCGCATCGAGGTCCAATCCCACACCGACACGCACGAGAACATCGAGCAGCGTCTGCACTGGGCCGACAACCACGCGCACAAGAATGCATTGCTCGACCACATCCTGACCGAACGCGAGATGGAACAGGCGCTGGTCTTCACCAGCACGCAGCGCGACGCCGATTGGCTGGCCGATCGACTGGCCGACATGGGCCACGCTGTGGCGTCGCTGCACGGCGGCATGCCGCAAGGTCGGCGCACCCGCGTGCTGCAAGGCCTGCGTTCCAAGCAATTGAAGGTGCTGGTCGCCACCGACGTGGCCGCCCGCGGTATCGATGTGCCGAGCATCAGCCACGTCATCAACTACGGTCTGCCGATGAAGGCCGAGGACTACGTGCACCGCATCGGCCGGACCGGCCGTGCTGGCCGCAACGGCCTGGCCGTGACGCTCGCAGAGCGCATGGACACCGGCATGATCCGCCGCATTCAGCAATTCACGACGCAAAACATTCCGGTGGCCACCATCGTCGGTCTGGAGCCAAAGAGCCCGGAGCCGCGCATGTATGCGCCGCGCCCTGAAGGCCGTACCGGCGGCAAGCCATTCAACGCCGGCCGCCCGACCGGCCCGAGCAAGGGCGGCAAGCCGTTCGTGAAGTCGTTCGGACACAACGCCGCCCCACGGGGTGGTGAAGGGTTTGCCCCGCGCGACCGCTCACCGTTCGATCGCCCCGCGCGCGACAACGACCGCAACAACAGCGTGTTCATTCCGAACGGCCAGGCCGCGCCGCGCAACGCGTTTGACCGTCCACCGGTGGAACGCAATGGGGCTGGTTTCGCAGCGCGCAAACCGGCCGGTACAGGCGCCAAGGGCGGCGGCTTCAAACCGCAGCGTCCGCGACAGGGCGGCTTCAGCCGCTGATCTTCTTCACCGGGCGGCAGAGCTGCAACAGCGGCTCTGCCAAGCTGCTCTTGTAGCAAATATCACAGTATGCGATATTTGCTACATGACGGATTGGTTGGTTCTCGCTGCCGCACTGCCGACTTCGCCGAGCGGATTGCGGGTTCGCATCTGGCGCGCATTGAAAGCGACGGGGTGTGCAACGCTGCGCGATGGCGTGTACATCCTGCCTGCGAAGGCAGCGTCCGCGGCCGGGCTGTGGGACATCGACAAAGCCATCCAGGACGGCGGAGCCGATGCCCACATGCTCGGCGTGCAGGCGCGCAATGCTGCACAGGAAAAAGAGTTCCGCGCGCTCTTCGACCGCACCGGTCAGTACGCGGATTTCGCCCAATCCCTCAAGGACGCCCGCAAGACAGTCAAGTCGAGCGGAGAGCCGGAGCTGCGCAAACTGCTGCGGGTGTTCGACCAGCAGCTGCGGGCGATTCGGGCCATCGATTACTTTCCGGGCAAAGCCGGCGCGAGCGCCTGTGAAGGCCTTGAGACGCTGCGCGCCGAGGTAGAGCGCAAGCTCTCGCCGGGCGAACCCACGCCGAGTGCCGGCGCGATCGAACGCCTTCCGACTGCCTCTTTCCAAGGCAAGACCTGGGCAACGCGCAAGCGTCCGTGGGTGGACCGCCTCGCCACGGCCTGGCTGGTCCAGCGTTTTGTCGACAGGTCGCCGCGTTTTCTATGGCTTGACGACCCGAAGAAGTGCCCGAAGTCAGCGCTCGGCTTCGACTTCGACGGCGCGAGGTTCACGCACCTCGGCGACAAGGTGAGCTTCGAAGTCGTGATGCACACCTTCGGCCTGGAGCACGACACGGCGCTCAGGCGCCTTGGCGAACTCGTGCACTACCTCGACATCGGCGGAATTCCCGTCGACGAAGCGCCTGGCATCGAGACGCTGGTGCGGGGTCTGCAGGCCCGGCACGACAACGACGACGCGCTGCTGGCTGCGTCGCTCGGCCTCTTCGACGCCTTCTATTCAGCGATGCGGACCGCCCAATGACAAACACCCTTCCGAACACCGCCGATGCGGCACCTGCACCGCCCACGTTCTGGCAGGCTTTCGCGTACTGGCTGAAGCTCGGTTTCATCAGCTTCGGCGGTCCTGCGGGGCAGATCGCCATCATGCACGAGGAGCTGGTCGAGAGGCGGCGCTGGATTTCGGAAGGCCGCTTCCTGCACGCTCTGAACTACTGCATGGTGCTTCCCGGGCCGGAAGCGCAGCAACTGGCCACGTACATCGGGTGGCTCATGCACAGAACCTGGGGCGGCATCGTCGCCGGCGTCCTCTTCGTGCTGCCGTCGCTGTTCATCCTGATCGGCCTTTCGTACGTGTACATGGCCTTCGGGACGCTGCCCGCTGTGGCGGGACTCTTCTATGGCATCAAGCCCGCAGTGACCGCCATCGTCGTTTCGGCGGCCTATCGCATCGGCTCGCGCGCGCTGAAAAACAGTTGGCTGTGGTGCATCGCCGTGGCCGCTTTCTTGGCCATTTTTGCGTTGGACCTGCCGTTCCCGCTGATCGTTCTGGCGGCTGGCGTTGTCGGTCACTTGGGCGGCCAATACGCACCGTCCAAGTTCGCTGCCGGCGCAGGCCACGGCAAGGCCGCAAAGGG
>DASQOS010000073.1:0-2763 GCA_035644375.1 Rhizobacter sp. | reverse complement strand
TGACAGGCCGCAATGGCCGCCTGCAGTTCGTAGGGGCCGCGCTCGCCGCCGCGCGAGGCGGCGCGATCGAGTGCCGCAAGGCCGCGACCGATCAGCAGGTGGTCCCAGCGGCCGCGGTCCTGCTCGAGCAACAGGATCGGTCGCCCTGCCGGGTCGATGCGTGCGCGAGTGCGCGAGGCCTGGATCTCCATCAACGCGACCAGGCCGTGCACCTCGCGCTCCTGCGGCGCGAGCTGGGCCAGGACGCGGCCCAGCCGCAGCGCCTCGTCGCACAGCGCCGGCCGCATCCAGTCGTCGCCGGCAGTGGCCGAATAGCCTTCGTTGAACACCAGGTACAGCACCTCGAGCACCGACGCCAGACGCAGCGCCAGCGCGTCGGCGCGCGGCACCTCGAACGGCACGTGCGCCTCGGCCAGCGTGCGCTTGGCACGCACGATGCGCTGCGCGATGGTCGGCTCGGGCAGCAAGAACGCCCGCGCAATCTCGTCGGTGGTCAAGCCGCCCAGCAGGCGCAGCGTCAGCGCCACGCGCGCCTCGCGCGACAGCACCGGGTGGCAGGCGGTGAACACCAGGCGCAGCAGGTCGTCGCCGATGTCGTCGTCGAGCGATTCGGTGCAGTCGGGTGTGAACGCCTGGCCCAGCGCTTCGAGTTCGTGGCCGATCTGCTCGTGCTTGCGCTCCTGCAGCTGCACGTGGCGCAGGTGGTCGAGCGCGCGGCGCTTGGACGTGGTCATCAGCCACGCGGCCGGGTTGTCGGGCACGCCGTCTTTCGGCCAGCGTTCGACCGCGGTGACCAGCGCGTCCTGCGCCAGCTCTTCGGCCACACCGACGTCGCGCACCATGCGCGCCACCGCGGCGATGATCTTGGCGGATTCGATGCGCCAGACCGCCTCGATGGCGCGGTGGGTCGCGGCTTCGGTCATGGGCTCAGCGCCGTGCCGCAGGCTGCATCTCGGGGTACTTGCCCGCAAGCGCCTGCACGTCGGGCGGAAAGTCGGCCAGTTCCTGCACCTGCCGGATCTCGATAATTTCGTTGGGCCCGGCCGGGCAGCGCGTGGCCCATTCGATGGCCTCTTCCTTCGACGTGACCTGGATCATCCAGTAGCCGCCGAGCACTTCCTTGGCTTCGGCAAACGGCCCGTCGGTCACTTTCGGTTTGCCGCCGGCGAACGACACGCGCGCGCCCATGGCCGGCGGGTGCAGGCCGTCGAGCGCCAGCAGCACGCCGGCCTTCTGCAGGGACTCGTTGTATTTCATCATCGAGGCCACGGCATCGGCACTCGGCAACACGCCGGCTGCGGCACTCTCGTAACCCTTGGGGATCATCAGCATCATGAATCGCATCTTGGTTTCTCCTTGGTTGCAAAACGAGAGCCAGGCCAACCCTCGGGGGCATGACACCGGGTCTCTGCCTGCACGACGAAGCAGCGGCGGCAAAATCGACGGCCTCGGCCACAGTTTCTGCATACATTAGTGCAAACCATTCTTCTCATAGTACAAAGACTCCGTACAACCACGGGTCAGGTGTCGAACGTTTGCATTTGCCGCCCGAGGCCCGTGGTTCGGATCAGAATCCTGCCCCCTGACCGATGAGGGGCGTCGGCCGTTTGCAACGCCGCCCACTGGAGACCCGCCATGCCACCAGACCGCCGCTGCTTCCTGCAAAGCCTGGCCCTCGGCGCCACCACAGCCGCCGGCTGGCCGGCATTCGCCCAGGCCGGCGGATTGAAAATCTCGCACCAGTTTCCGAGCGGCACGCTCAACGAAGGCGACTTCCGCGACCGCCTGTGCCGCAAGTTCGCCGTCGAAGTCGAGAAGCGCACGGCCGGCGTGCTGAAGGCCGCGGTCTATGCGGGCTCGTCGCTGATGAAGACCAACGCCCAGTTCTCGTCGATGCGCAAAGGCGCGCTCGACATGAGCCTGGTGCCGCTGTCGTATGCCGGCGGCGAGCTGCCCGAGACCAACATCGGCTTGATGCCCGCGCTGGTGCCGAGCTATGAACAAGGCTCGGCCTGGAAGAACGCCGAGGTCGGCAAGCTGCTGGCCAAGGTGCTGGACGACAAGGGCATCATCGTGGTCAGCTGGATCTGGCAGGCCGGCGGGGTCGCCAGCCGCGGCCGTCCTCTGCTGACACCCGACGATGCCAAGGGCTTGAAGGTGCGCGGCGGCAGCCGAGAAATGGACATGATGCTCAAGCAAGCCGGCGCCTCCGTCATCACGCTGCCGTCCAACGAGATCTACGCCGCGATGCAGACCGGCGCGATGGACGCCGCGATGACCTCGAGCACCAGCTTCATCTCGTTCAAGCTCGAAGAGATCGCCAAGCACCTGACCTCGGCGCGCAACAAGACCTACTGGTTCATGTTCGAGCCGCTGATGATGTCCAAAGAGGTGTTCGGCAAGCTGCCCAAGGACCAACAGGACGTGGTGATGGCCGTGGGCACCGAGCTCGAAGGTTTTGCCCTGGACGCCGCGCGTGCCGACGACAAGCTCGCGGCCGACATCTACGCCAAGGCCGGCGCCAAGGTGTACGACATGGACGAAGCAACGCTGAAAAAGTGGCAGCTCATTGCGCGCGACACCGCCTGGAAAGACTTCGGCGAGAGGAGCGAATCGTGCGCCGCGCTGCTGAAGGCCGCACAGAAGCTGCTGTGAAAAGCCTGGCCGCGGATGGCGCACTGAAGGACTTGCCATGACGGCTGGCGTCACGCCCGACGTGGCGGCCCGCATCGACGCCGACACGCCCAGGCTGCTGCAGCCGCT
>DASQOS010000072.1:0-3853 GCA_035644375.1 Rhizobacter sp. | reverse complement strand
CGGGAGGTGGTGCTGGCGCGGACGGTGAAGCGGACACGGCGCCAGCCGGTCGCGCTTCAGACAGCTCGCGCGGCGCTCTGGGCTGCATGCGTCCGGTGCGCATCTTCGATCACCTGCAAATAGGCGCGCGCCACCCGTTCCGGGGTGTGGCGCTCCAGATGGGCCGTGACCCCGATGCGATAACGATCGATCATTGCGGCGTTGCCGATCAGCTTGTCGATGCCGCGTGCCAGTGCCCCGCTGTCGCCACGTGCCACCACCAGGCCACAGCGCCCGACCGCATCGGGCAGGCCACCGCTGCGAGCGACCAGCGGCACACAGCCGCAAGCCATCGCCTCGAGCGCGACCACGCCAAACGGCTCCTCCCATACTGAGGGCACCACCAGCACGCGATGCCGATTGAGCGCAGCAGCGACGTCCGGTCCTGCTCGCCGACCGGCGAAGTCCACTTGCGCGGAAACCCCCAGCGATCGCGCCAACTCGCGCAATGCCGGCGCCTCGGGGCCGTCGCCGATGACGGTGAGGCGCACGCGTTTGCCGCGCCGCGACAGCAGCGCCAGGGCATGCAGCAGCAGATCGACGCCCTTGTCGCTGACCAGCCGACCGACGAACACCAGTTCGCCATCGCGATCGGCGGTGCCGGCGCGGGCAAACACATCGTCGGCATACGGGTTCGGCACCACGGCGCAGGGCACAGGCAGGCTTTCGGCGACGGCCCGGCTCACGGCGATGTGGCTGGCATGCCGCAGCACCCCGCGTTTGACGCGGCCCGCGAGGCCGGTCTTGGGGATCCAGGTGTGGTGCGCCACGACCCACGGGCGCTGCAGCAGCAGTTGCGGCCAGGCAAAACGCAGGCTGATGTTGTTGTGGAACACCATGTCGGCATCGCGAACCAGCTCGAACAGCTGCTTGTCGGAGGGCCGCCTGACCACGCGAAAGTCGTCGATCTCGCCACCGCCGTCAGCCGTTTGGGTGACCAAGGTGACGCCGTGTCCGGCGTGGTGAAAACGCTCGGCCAGCAGTGCGGAAACCGTTTCGATGCCACCGATCGATGGGCGGTACGGAACCGAACAAAACAAGATATTCATGACACGGTCGCAATGGCCTATGGAGGTCGGCCGAAAGACCGATGGCTGCCCACCTTCTTCTTGTCCATGTGTGTGATGGATCGTCGTGGTGGCAGAGAACCAGTCGAATGTAGTTATCAAATATTGCGGTATGGAGTCAGCGGCGCATCCATCGCGCGCAAGGTGGCGGGTCGAACAGTCACAAACGCTGCCTAAGATGAAACGCATGCCTGACATCGCGTCGCCACGCACCTTGGTCATCAACTTCAACTCGCCGGAGCTGAACCAGCTGGCGATGTCATTGGCCGGTCACAACGCGCTGAACGCCTACGTCAGGCCCTACGTGAACAAAGGGCGGCCCTGGGAGCGGGCCTTGTCTGCGCTGCCGCTGGCAGGCCCTGTCTACAACAGCACCTTCGGCCGGCGCCGCTTGGCTGACGCCGCGTTGGCTGCCCTGACCCACGAGGCCGGCGTGCTGCCCGACCTGTGCGCCGCGGCCATCGGACGCCTGCATGCGCTGCCAGCTGCCACACGGCAGCGCTGGACGAACCTGTTGTACATGTCGGTGCGTGAAGCGGTGGCCCAGGCCGCCTGCCGCCATGCGCGGCTGGCGAACTGCGTGGTGGGCTACGAAGGCTTTGCGTTGCCGGCATTCCGGGCTTTCAAGGCCCAAGGCGGCACGGCGACGGTGCTCAACTACCCTGTGGCCCACCATCGCCAGCGGCGCAAGGTGCGCCTGCAAGAGAACGAGCGCGAACCGGACTTCGCCGTCACCTGGCCCGACTTCGACGACTGGCCGGCGGGCCACGAGGAGCGACTCGACGAAGAGATCGAGCTCGCCGATGCCGTGCTGGTCGGGTCCAGCTACGCCAGCGACAGTTTTGTGGCCGAAGGCATCGCCGCCAGCAAGATGCGGATGATTCCCTACGGCGTGGACCTGAGCATCTTCAACTCTGGCGCTGCACGACCTTCGCCTTCCACTGGTTTCAAGGTGGTCTATGCCGGTCAGCTGACGCAGCGAAAAGGCCTCTCGTACCTGCTGCGCGGCTACCGCCAATTCAAACGCGCCGACACGCAGCTGACCTTGGTCGGCTGCGTGGTCGGCAGCGATCGGCCGCTGCGGCCGTTTGCCGACTTGTTCGAGCACGTGTTGCACCAGACCCGCCCGGCACTGGCCGCCAGGTACCGGTCCTCCGACGTGTTCGTGCTGCCGACGCTGGTCGAAGGCATGGGCCTGGTCGTGCTGGAGGCGATGGCCTGCGGCCTGCCCGTCATCGTGACCGCCAACGGCCCCGGCGACATCGTGCGCGACGGCATCGACGGCTTCGTGATTCCGGAGCGCGACGAAGACGCCATCTGCGATCGTCTCGAACGCCTCTACCGGCAACCCGAGTTGCGCAGGGAGATGGGCCGCCAGGCGGCTTTGCGGGCGCAGCAGTTCGGCTGGAGCGCCTACACCACCAAGGTCCACCAGGTGCTGGCCGAACTGGTCCGCGGTACGCATACAAGTGCCGCACTTCCCGTCCATGTTTGAACGGCAGCCGTGTCGGTTGCACCGGGTCATCCGTCACGCGCTGACCGGGTTCGTTTTGTTGACCTGCATGGCGCTAGCGCATGCGGCCTTGCCGGATGCTCGCCTGACCCGCTGGACCGTTTCGCTGCCGCGTGCCGCCAGCACCAGCGCCGGCGTCTACGACCGGGGGGGCCGCCTGGTTCGCACCCTGTGGCGCGGCGAAACGATGACGGCAGGCCGGCACCAGGGGAGCTGGGACGAGCGCGACGACGCCGGACAGTTGGTTGCGCCTGGCGACTACGAGATCAAGTTGCTGCACCACCGGTTGAACTATGTATGGGAAGGCGTTGTCGGCAACAGTTCGGCCGACCTGGGTGGGCCGCGCGTCCACAAGGCCTACCTGCCGCCGACCAGCATCGTGATCAGCGGCGACCGTGCGTACTACGCCGTGGGCTACAACGAGCAACAGCCGGGCCTGCACGGCTTTGTGCTGTCGGCACCCGAACACAACACCCACCCGCTGCGCTCGAAAGACGCCTTTGCGTCGTGGTCGATGATCGCGGCGGATGCGACGCGGCTCTACTGGGCCAACACGGGCGGGTTGTCGCGCACCAGCTTTGTCGGCGTTCATGGTCTGGAGAACATCCAGCCGGCGGCCTTCACTGCCGGCCAAGCGGTGTGTCTGAACATGAGACAGAACAGCATGCGCTGCTACGAGGACCAGGACTACCGCAGCGTGATCGACGTGGAGACCCGGGAAGCCATGGTCCCGACCGGGCTGGCCGTGCAGCGGTCCGGGCGGCTGCTGGCCGTGGCGCACGGCGCGGGCAACGTGATCCGCTTGTTCGACAAGACCAGTGGCGTGGCGCTGGGAGCGATCAGCCTGCCGTTGGCAAGCAAGGCGCTCAACCAGATCGCCTTCACGCCTGCCGGCGATCTGTGGGTCATCTCGGGCCAACAGGTGCTGCGGTTCAAGGATCTCGAGACCATGCCGAGCATGGTGACCACGATCGGCGGTCTGGTCCGACCGGTCGCACTCGCGACCCCTCCCGTTGGCGAGGACGTGTGGGTGGCCGATGGCGGCATCAGCCAGCAGCTCAAGCGCTTCGACCGCGATGGGCGCCCGGGCCTGGTGATCGGCCGCCCGGGCGGCTATACCACCGACCCGGCGGTGACCGCCGACGGTCTGTGCTTTCGCGGCCGTGAAGGACAGGAGCAAACGGCCATGCCGGTGACCGGTGACGCGACGCTCTGGGTCGTGGACTACTGCAAT
>DASQOS010000071.1:0-9338 GCA_035644375.1 Rhizobacter sp. | reverse complement strand
CCGAACACCGCCAGTTCCCGATCATTCCGTGCACGCTGTGCGGCAACCAGGAGAACCTGCAGCGCGTGCAGATCAAGCAGATGCTGCGCGACTGGGACAAGCGTTTTCCCGGACGCGTCGACAACCTGTTCACCGCAATGGGCAACATCGTTCCGTCGCACATGATGGACCGGAACCTCTACCCCTTTGCCACGCTCAAAACCACCGGGGTTGCCGACGCGCACGGCGATCGCGCGTTCGATGACGACGATGAACCGTGTGCTGCAGCGTCGGGCCTGGCCGAAGGCAGCGTCGTGAAGCTGCAGCGCTGACAACTTTCTGGAGCTCGCCCATGTGGAAATCATTCGCAGTGCTGGCGGCGGTGATCGGCGGCCTGTCGGGCTGCGCCAGCATGAACGCGGTCGACAACGACGTGTCGAGCTACAGCCAATGGACGCCCGAGCGCAAACCGGGTCCTTATGTGTTCGAGCGCCTGCCGTCGCAGCAGGCCCAATACAAACGGCAAGACCGGCTCGAAGCCGCAGCCCGCGGGGCGCTGGCGACGGCCGGCTTCGCCGAGGTGCCGGACCCGGCGCGCGCCGACGTCAGCGTGCAGATCGGCGCGCGCATCGAGCGCTACGACGTGGCCCTGTACGACGATCCGCTGTGGTGGCATGGCGGTGTTTTCGGCTACGGGCGCTACGGGCGCCGCGGCTTCTGGGGGCCGGGCTTCATGGCTTTTCCGTACGACAACCCGCGCTACGACCGCGAAGTGGCGGTGTTGATTCGCGACAAGAAATCGAACCAGGTGCTGTACGAAGCACGCGCAGCGAACGAAGGCGCTTACGAAGGCGACGACCGGCTGCTGGCCGCGATGTTCGAAGCGGCGCTGAAAGACTATCCGCAAACCGGCGTCAACCCGCGGCGCATCAGCACGCAGCTCTCCAGCAGCAAGTAGGCCGGCCAGCGAACCCAGCTCAGCGTGCGCCTTCGGCCGCGAGGCTGCGCGCATCTTCTTCCCAGCCCTGGAGCTTTTGCATGGCATGCAGGCGCTGTCTGGCGCCGATGCCGTTGTGCAGCTGGGCCCCGAGTGCGCAGTTGTAGTCGTGCAGGCGCTGCTGATAGGCGCGGTAGTTGTCGCGCGGCGAGCGCATCACATGGCCGACCAGCACGCGCAACGCGGCCAGTGTCTCGTCGGCCGGGGCGGGCGGCGCGCTGAGGCGGCGCAAGGTTTGCAGCGCCTCTTGCTGCCGCAGCTTGCGCTCGCTCAACCACAGGTCGGGGTCGAACGGCGACAGCGCCACGCCCTTGGCCAGCAGCTCACGTTGCGCATCGTCCAACGGGCCGTAGAAATCTTCGGCCTGCTTCACGGCGCGATCCACCGAGGCCTCCAGCCGGTCCTGCGGGTCTTTCTGCAAGTACTTGTCGGTGAACTCGCGGTTGACCTTGTCGTACTTGGACTGAATGTGCTGAACCTGCGGCGGCGTCAGGCTTTGCACGAAGGGCACGGCCATCGGCAGGCTGTGTTCGAGCATCGGGTCGATGCGGCCCCAGGCCTCGTCGTACCAGCGGCAGGCTTCGGCGGCGCTCACCGCTTCGGTCGACTGCAGCCGTGCCTGCGCCTTGGCCAGGAACTGCGCGTAGTCGGGCAGCTGGGTGTCGCGGTGCCAGCCGAACCAGGCCGCCAGCGCGTCGCGCAGCAGCGGCGTCTGGGCGTCGTTGAAATCGGCATACGCGTCCAGCCACCAGTAGCTCAGCGTGGGGGCCTGGTTGTAGGCAATGCGCACGGCGCCGCAGCCTGAAAACAGGGTCGCCAGCACCAGGAAGCCACCGATAATTGCCGTCTTCCCAAGGAAACGCCGGGCCGTCCCGAGTTTCCTTGACCCCCACGCGGGGCGGGGCGGACTCAGCCCAGCCCTCGGGGCACACAGAAATGGACGTTGCATGGCACTCGACATCGTGATCATGGCCGCGGGCAAGGGCACCCGCATGAAATCCGGCCTGCCCAAGGTCTTGCACAAGCTGGCCGGGCGCAGCCTATTGCAGCATGTTCTGGTGACCGCGGCCACCGTGGGGGCAGACCGCATCATCACCATCACCGGCCATGGCGCCGAGCAGGTCGAGGCCGCCGTGCAAGCCCCGAACCTGCAGTTCGTGCGCCAGATGCCGCAGCTGGGCACCGGCCATGCCGTGCTGCAGGCCGTGCCGCTGCTGCACGACGACGGCACGACACTGGTCCTGAGCGGCGACACGCCGTTGACCCAGGCCACCACGGCGCGTGCGCTGATCGAGGCCTGCGGCGGCCGGCGCCTGGCGCTGCTGACCCTCGAACTGCCCGACCCGAGCGGCTACGGCCGCATCCTGCGCGACGGCGACGCGGTGCGCGCCATCGTCGAACACAAGGACGCGACGCCGGAGCAACGCCGCCTGCGCGAGGTCTACACCGGTGTGATGGCCGCGCCGACGGCGTTGCTCAAGCGCTGGCTCGCCCAGCTGAAAAACGACAACGCGCAGCGCGAGTACTACCTGACCGACATCGTCGCGATGGCGGTGGCCGACGGCGTGCCGGTGGTGGCGGCGCACCCGGCCAGCGAGGCCGAGGTGCTGGGCATCAACAGCCCGCAGCAGCTGGCCGACCTGGAACGCCGCCACCAGCGCGCGACCGCCGAGCGCCTGATGGAGGCCGGCGTGCGCCTGGCCGACCCGGCGCGTCTGGACGTGCGCGGCGAGTTGGTGTGCGGCACGGATGTCGAGATCGACGTCAACTGCATCTTCGAGGGCCGGGTGAGCCTGGGCGACGGCGTGCGCATCTCGGCCCACTGCGTTATCAAGAACGCGCGCATCGCTGCGAATGCGGTGATTCATCCCTTCACCCACATCGACGGCGAGGCGCTGGGCGTGAAAGTCGGCGCCGGATCGCTGATCGGGCCGTTTGCGCGGCTGCGCCCGGGTGCCGACCTGGGCGAAGAAGTGCACATCGGCAACTTTGTCGAGGTGAAGAACGCCACCCTGGCCAAGGGCGCGAAGGCCAACCACCTGGCGTATCTGGGCGATGCCAGCGTCGGCGAGCGCGTGAACTACGGCGCCGGCAGCATCACCGCCAACTACGACGGCGCCAACAAGCACCGCACGGTGATCGGCGCCGATGTGCACATCGGCAGCAACAGCGTGCTGGTGGCGCCGGTGACGATAGGCGAAGGCGCCACGGTCGGCGGCGGTTCGACCATCACACGCGATGTGGGTGCCGGCCAGCTGGCCGTGGCCCGCGGCAGACAGATGTCGGTGGACGGCTGGAAACGGCCCGAGAAGAAAAAGTAGCTGAAAGCCTCAGCTGGCCACCGGGGCCGGCACTTGCGGCGTGGCGTGGTGCTCGCCGACCCAGGCCTCGAAGTCGGCCTGCGCCAGCGGCGCGCTGATCAGCATGCCTTGCAACTCGTCGCAGTCGAGCTTTGACAAGAACGCTTTCTGCGCCTCGTTCTCGACCCCTTCGGCGATGACGCTGAGGCCCAGGCTGCGTGCCATCTGGATGATGGCGCGCACGATGGCCGCAGAACCATGTTGCCCCGGCAGGTCCTTGACGAAGGAGCGGTCGATCTTCATCTTGTCGATCGGCAGCTCTTTCAGGTGCGCGAGCGACGAATAGCCGGTGCCGAAGTCGTCCACCGAAATGCGCATGCCGAGCGCTTTCAGCTCGGTGAGTTTGCGTTTGACTTCGCTCAGGTCGTCCATCAGCATGCGCTCGGTCAGCTCGAGTTCGAGCGCCTCGCCGGTCACACCTTCTTCGATCAGCAGTTGCTCGATCAAGGCCGTGAAGCCGCTGGTCTGAAACTGCATGCTGGACAGGTTGACGGCCACCGGCACGCGGGTCAGGCCCAGCGTGCGCCAGTGCTTGGCACAACGCGCCGCTTCACGCAGCACCCACTGGCCGATGGGCAGCATGACACGCTGCTGTTCGGCCAACGGAATGAAGGCGTCGGGCTGCAGCAGGCCGCGCTCGGGATGGCGCCAGCGGATCAGCGCCTCGACGCCCACCAGCACACCGTCGCGCGCGCGCAGCTGCGGCTGGAAATACAGCACGAACTCGCCATGCTCCAGCGCCTGCAGCAACTGGCTTTCCATCACCAGCGCCTGGTAGGCGGAGCTGGCCATTTCGGACGTGAAGAACTGGTGATTGGCACGGCCGCGCGACTTGGCGAGGTACATCGCGGTGTCGGCGTTCTTGATCAGTTCGTCGGCCGTGTCGCCGTCGTAGGGGAACATGGAAATGCCCACCGACGGCGTGACGGAGATCAGGCGGCCGTCGGCGGTGACGGGCACTTCGATGGCGGTCAACAGCTTTTGCGCGACCTCGTCGACATCCATGCGCTGCAGGGTGCGCGGCAGCAGCACGATGAACTCGTCGCCGCCGAAACGTGCCACCAGGTCGGTGACGCGCAGGCTTTCGGTGATGCGCCGTGCGATGGTTTGCAGCAAGGTGTCGCCCGCCAGGTGCCCGAGCGAATCGTTGACGCGCTTGAAGTGGTCGAGGTCGATGAACAGCAGCGCGAGCTGCGACTCGTTGCGCCGCGCGTCGGCGATCATGTGCTCCAGCTGGACCATCAGGCTCATGCGGTTGGGCAGGCCGGTCAGCGCGTCGTGGTGCGCCAGATGGTGGATGTGCTCTTGCGCGGCCAACCGGTCGCGAATGTCGCGCACGATGGTCATGCGCATGCGTTCGCCGTTGCGCACCATCATGCGGCCGATGAACTCGATCGGTATGCGGTGGCCGTCCTTGTGGACGATCACGCTGTCGTACGAGATTTCTTCGCCGCTCTGCAGGATCGCCGCGGCCTTGGCCATGTGGTCAGGCGCGATGAAATCGAGCGGGCTGCGGCCGATCAGTTCGTCGAGCGTGTAGCCCGACAGCTCGCACAGCGGCGGCGTGGCGTCGGTGATGATGCCGTCCTTGTGCAGGGCGATGCCTTCGATGCCGGCTTCCATGAAGGTCGTCAGGCGTCCTTCGGATTCGCGCAGGGAACGTTCGGCCAGGCGGTGCTGCGTGATGTCGGACACCAGCACGAAGGCCGCTTGGGGTATGCCGTCGGCGCCCAGGTGCGGCACCAGATGAACGTGCAGCCACTGCGGCTGTCCCTTCGCGTTGCGCAGCTCGCGCTCGTAGGTCACGGCTTGGGCCGTGGCCATGATGCGCTCGATGTAGGGTTGAATCTCCTGTGTGGCCTCTTTGCCGATGATCTCGTCGACGCGCAGGCCGACGATGGAGTCTTCATTCAAGCCGAAGGTTTGCGCATACAGCTTGTTGGCGAAGCGGCAGCGCAAGGTGTGCGCCTCGAACGAGGCGATCAAGGCCGGCACGTTGTCGGACAGCAGCTGGAACTGATCGGCGCGCGAACGGGCCGACAGCTCGGCACGCTTGCTCGCCGTCACGTCGAGCATCAGACACAGGTACTGCTGCTGTTCGGGCAACCAGCGCGCCTGGCAGTCGAGCCAGAACTCGGCTCGCGCCGCGTCGTCTTCGAGGTCCAGGTGCACACCCAGCGCGAAGTCTTGGCGCTGCAACAAGGCCTCGCTGAACGCCTGGCGCGAGTCGGCGGCCAGCAGCGCCGGCCACACCAAGCCGTCGTGCCTGAGCTGCAACGCGCCGCAGAAGTCGATGAAGGCGCGGTTGGCGCGCTGCAGGACGCCGCTCACCGACAGCCACAGCAGCATGCCGGGAAGGTCGTCGGCGTCGAGCAGGGTTCGGTCAGACATCGGTGGGGTTGGAGATCATTGAACGAGGTCCCGGCATGCGCCGGGCCTGAGCCTGGGCGCGATGATAGCCGTGACGGTCGGCCGACCATCACACAGATTTAGGACGGCGCGCGCAAAACCTCCAGCGCCAGGCACAGGTCTTCCCAGGCGCGGGCCTTGTCTTCGGGGTTGCGCAGCAGGTAGGCCGGGTGGTAGGTCACCACCAGCGGAACACCCTGATAGCGGTGCATCCGCCCACGCAACCGGCCAATCGGCTCGGTGCTGCGCAACAGGCTCTGCACCGCAAAGCGGCCCATCGCCAAAATGATGCGCGGCTGCACCAGAGCGATCTGGCGCATCAGGAAAGGCTCGCATTGCGCCAGCTCGGCCGGTTCGGGGTTGCGGTTGCCCGGCGGCCGGCACTTGACCGTGTTGGCGATGAACACCTGCTGCTGCGCCTCGGCCTCGCTGCGTGTCAGGCCCACGGCGCGCAGCATGTTGTCGAGCAGCTGGCCCGACTTGCCGACGAAGGGCTCGCCTTGTTGGTCTTCCTGCTCGCCCGGTGCTTCGCCGACGATCATCCAGTGCGCGCGCTCGTGGCCGACGCCGAACACCGTTTGCTTGCGGCCTTCGCACAGCTTGCAGGCGCTGCAGCCGGCCACGGTCTCGCGCAGCGTCGTCCAGTCCATGGCTGCGACGCCAACCGGGCGCACTGTGCGAACCACAGCTTCGGCGGGTGCGGCGGCGGGCGCTCCGGGCGGCGGCTCTTTGGCCAGGGCCTGGCCTTGAATCGCGGTGGCTTCGGGCGTGCCGGCACCAGCCCCCGAGGGCTCGGGAATCGGCCACACGCGCAAGCCCATCTCTTGCAGCATTGCCAGCCGATGCTCACTCCAGCGCATGCGGTTCTCCAGACAGCTTCAGGCTCATCACCACGGCGTCTTCGCGGCCCGACGGGTGGCTGCTGCGCGCAGCCGGGTAGTAGCCGCGCCGCACACCGACATGGGCAAAGCCATAGCGTTCGTACACCGCGCGGGCGCGAGCATTGCTTTCGCGCACCTCGAGCCAGATCTGCAGTGCGCCCTGGTCGCGGCACAGCGCGCGCAGCTCGTCGAGCATGAAGCGCGCATGGCCCCTGGCCTGAACCGATGGCGCCACGGTGATGTTGAGCAGGTGCAGCTCTTCCACGCCGTCCATGGCCACGAAATACCCCAGCAGCTGGCCCTGCACGCCGTACAGCACCTGCGCCGGATAGCCCGCCGCCAGTGCATCGACGAAGTTGCCGCGCGTCCACGGGAACGGATAGGCCTCGCGTTCCAGGGCCAACAGTGCGTCGAGCTGCCCGACCGTCATCGGCAGCAACAAACGCTCATCGCGCAGGACGGCACTCATCAGGAGCCTGCCTCTTTCAACGTCTCTTTTGCAGCCCGCAGCGTCTCGCGCTCGGCGGTGGTTTGGGCCACCTTGTCGCGCAGGTACACCGGCAGCGCGTCGGCCGCATCGACCGACACGCCCTCGGCCCACAGTTGCCTCGCGAGCCGCGCCAGCGCTGCGGCACGCGAGTGCGGTTCCGGCAGCAAGCTGGCCTCGCCCACGAGCAGGCGTGCACCGAACCCACCCAGCGCAGACCCCGCCACAACATCCGGAGGCTCGGTTTGCCACACCGCATTGAGCGCGTCCAGCGCATACAGCGCTGGCGCGCGAAGCACCTGCCAGCGCTCGCCTTGCCAGCGGTAGGCCGCGGCATAGATTTCGTCCATGCGCGCATCCATGGCGACCCAGCCATCGAACGAACCCGAGCCGAGCTGCGCGCGCGCGTCTTCCGCCACCAGCAGCAGGCTGCTCACCGGGATCACCGGCTTGGCGGCGCCATAGGCCAGGCCTTGCGCCACCGAACACGCAGTGCGCAGCCCCGTGAAGGCGCCGGGCCCACAACCGAAAGCGATCGCGTCGAGGTCGGCCAGCGTGCAGCCGGCTTGCGACAACAAAGCCAGCAGCTCGGGAATCAGCCGCGCCGACGCCTGCGCCCCGCCCACGGTGTCGCGCGCGGTGGTGCCTTGCGGCAGGCTCAGCGCGATGGCCATGGATTCGGTAGAGGTGTCGAACGCCAGCAAGGACGCGCCGGCCTGCAAATTTGTCATGCGCCCAGTCTAGCGGGCCACCGGGCTGTGGGTCGGCCACGCGGGTGCATGCGATCATTGTCTCCATGCTGATTTCCATGCCGTTGCGCGTCTTGCTGGCCGGCTTTCTTTGGTTGATGGCCAGCGGCGTCGCGGCCCAGCCCTCGGTCTTGCCCGCCGAAGTTGCTGCCGCGCTGGAGCGCGCCAAGGTGCCGCGCGATTCGCTGGTCGTGATGGCCCAGGAAGCCGGTGTCAGCAGTGCAACGCCGCGTCTGGCCTGGCAAGCGCAGATGCTGGTGAACCCGGCGTCGCTGATGAAGCTGGTGACCACCACCGCGGCGCTCGACCTGCTGGGGCCGGCCTGGAGCTGGACCACGCCGGTGTGGCTGCAGGGCCGCATCGCCAATGGCGTGCTCGACGGCAACCTGGTCATCAAGGGCACGGGCGACCCGAAGCTGGTGCTGGAGCGCCTGTGGCTGCTGCTGCGCCGGGTGCAGCAGCTGGGGGTGCGCGAAATCCGCGGCGACATCGTGCTCGACCGCAGTGCGTTCATCGCGCCCGACCAGAACCCGGCCGATTTCGACGGCGACCCGCTGCGGCCCTACAACGTCGGCGCCGATGCGCTGATGCTTAACTACAAGTCGGTGCTGCTGACCTTCACGCCGGACCCGGCTCGCAGCTCGGCCATCGTCACCTCGGAACCGCCGCTGGGCGGCGTGCTGGTGGACATCAGCGTGCCATTGGTGGCCGGCGCCTGCGACGACTGGCGCAGCAGCCTGCGCGCCGATTTCACCGACCCGGCACGCATCCGTTTTCTGGGCGGCTACTCGATGCTGTGCAGCGAAAAGCAATGGCCGGTCGCGTATGCCGAGCCCAAGACCTACAACGAGCGCGTGCTGACGGGCCTGTGGCGCGAAATGGGCGGCCGCCTGGTGGGACGCGTGCGCGACGGCCCGGCGCCGGCCACGCCGCCGACCTTCGAGCTCAGCTCGCCCAGCCTGGCCGAACTGGTGCGCGACATCAACAAGTTCAGCAACAACGTGATGGCGCAGCAGTTGTTCCTGACGCTGGGCTTGACCCAGCTCGGCAGCGGCACGCCCGAGGCCGCACGCGAAGCGCTGCGGCAGTGGCTGGTCGCACGCGCCGGCGGCGTGGCCGAGGGCAGCGTGATCGACAACGGCTCCGGCCTGTCGCGCGACACGCGCATCAGCGCGCAGTTGCTGGCCCGCGTGCTGCAGCTGGCCTGGAGCAGCCCGGTGATGCCGGAGCTGATGAGTTCGCTGCCCATCAGCGGCGTGGACGGCACGATGCGCAAGTCGCTCAACACGCCGGTGGGCCGCGCTCATTTGAAGACCGGCTCGCTGCGCGACGTGGCCGGCATTGCGGGCTATGTGCTGGCCAGCAGCGGGCGCCGCTACGTGCTGGTGGCCATCATCAACCACCCGAATGCCAACGCCGCCCGGCCCGCCCTCGAAGCGCTGGTGCAGTGGGCTGCCAACGACATGCCGAACTGAG
>DASQOS010000070.1:0-2605 GCA_035644375.1 Rhizobacter sp. | reverse complement strand
TCAGCCGCAAGCGGGAGGCTGTTTCACGTGAAACAGACCGCTTGGGCGCGACCTGGGTGCATCCCGACAACCTGCCGGCCGCAGATGCGGAGCGTTTGCTTGGCAAGATGATCGACCATGAGTACAGCCTGGTCGAGTTGCTGCGGCGCCCCGGCGTGAGCTTCGACACGGTTGCCGAGCTGGCCCGCATTGCCCAACCCGGTGCCGATGTTTCACGTGCTTCTTTGCGGGCAGCGTTGGGCCAGGCCCTTGCCGACAGCGTGATCGAGCAGGCCGAGATCAGCGTGAAGTACGCCGGCTACATCACCAAGCAGAACGACGATGTTCAACGGAGCAGCCATTTCGAGGATCTCCGTTTGCCGGCCAGCCTGGACTATTCGCAGATCACGGCCCTCAGCTTCGAAGCCCGTCAGAAGCTGGGTGCCCAGCGTCCGGAAACGCTGGGCCAGGCCTCGCGCATTTCGGGCATCACGCCGGCGGCCATCTCGCTGCTGTTGATCCACCTGAAGAAGGCGCACTTCAAGGGCTTTGCGGCAAACGAGCTTCCGGGGCCTGCTGCTCGCGCCGATGCCGCTTGAAGACCTTGCCCAGGGGTTGCACTCGGGCGCTCGGGCGCTGGGGTTGACCCTCACCGATGGCCAATGTGACCGGCTGCTGGCTTACCAGACGCTGATCCTGAAATGGAACCGTGTCTACAACCTGACGGCGGTTCGCGACCCGGGTGACGTGCTGACCCACCACCTGCTGGACAGTCTGGCGCTGCTGCCGCCCTTGCGGCGCCAGCGGCGCGAATCAGCCCGCTTGCTCGATGTTGGCAGCGGCGCAGGCCTGCCCGGGGTGGTTCTCGCGGTGATGGAGCCAGCGCTTCAAGTCACCTGTGTCGACAGCGTCGGGAAAAAGGCCAGTTTCATTCGCCAGGCCGCCGCCGATCTCCGGCTGCCGAACCTGTTTGCAGAACATGCGCGGGTCGAAGCGCTGGCCTTGCCCCCTTTCGACGTGATTGCTGCGCGGGCCTTCGCCTCACTGACGGATTTCACCCAGCTCACACGCTCCTTGCTCGCTGCTGGCGGAATCTGGATGGCCATGAAAGGCAAGGCGCCCGTCGAAGAACTGGCCGCGCTACCCGACGATATCGACGTGTTTCACGTGGAACAGTTGACGGTCCCTGGACTGCCGGCAGAACGCTGCCTGGTGTGGATGAGGCTCAAGTCATGACCGTGTTGGGCATTTCCGATGACGGCAGCTTCTGTGTTTCCATCGTCTTGTTCCCGGGCCCCGGCACGTTCGCGCTCCTCACGCCCACCCAGGCGGTGCGACGTTCGGTGCCATGGCGGCCACGATTGCGATGATCAGCGTGGTCTACTGCCTGTTGCTGTGCGCGTTCGCGTCGGCTTTGTCCGCGCGGGTGAAATCACACCAAGCTCTGGTGCGGTGCTGGTACCGGGCGGCCGGTGTGTTTCTGATCGGCTTCGGCGTTCGCCTTGCATCACAGTGAGCACTTTGACTTTCTCTCCATATTCACAGGGCTGACACCGCATGACCCGAATTTTCTGCATTGCGAACCAAAAGGGCGGCGTGGGCAAAACCACGACAACGGTCAACTTGGCCGCTGGCTTGGCGCAGATCGGACAGCGCGTCCTGGTGGTGGACCTCGACCCTCAGGGCAATGCCACCATGGGGTCTGGCATTGATAAGCGTGCACTCACTCATACTGTGTATGATGTACTTCTTGAATCCTCTTCAATTCCAGACGCTCGTACTCGCGCCGAGCGGGCCGGGTATGACATTTTGGGAGCCAACCGCGAGCTGGCTGGCGCCGAAGTTGAGCTGGTCGGTCTGGAGCGGCGCGACAGGCGCCTGAAAGCGGCGCTGGAGGCCGTGTCACAGGACTACGACTTTGTCCTGATCGACTGCCCGCCATCGCTCAGCCTGCTGACCCTCAATGGTTTGTGCAGCGCACACGGCGTGCTGGTGCCGATGCAATGCGAGTACTTTGCCCTGGAGGGGCTGTCGGACCTGGTCAACACCATCAAGCAGGTGCACGCCAACCTGAACCCGGACCTTCAAATCATCGGCCTGTTGCGCGTGATGTTCGACCCGCGTATCACGCTGCAGCAGCAGGTCAGCGAACAGCTCAAGGCGCACTTCGGCGACAAGGTGTTCAACACCGTCATTCCGCGCAATGTGCGCCTGGCCGAAGCGCCGAGCTATGGTCTGCCGGGTGTTGTGTTCGATCCGGCATCGCGCGGAGCGCAGGCCTTCATGGAGTTCGCCAAAGAGATGGTGACGCGCGCAGAATCTTTCTGAGTTGGCTAAAAGTGCTGGCTCACACTTGAGCAAGAACAGTCGCGCAGGCCTAGAGGCCCAGGCCCTCGTCCAGGCCCAGATGCACGTTCATGGACTGCACGGCCGCACCACTGGCCCCTTTGCCCAGGTTGTCCAGCCGGCACATCAATAAAATCTGTTGGTCGTTGGCAAACACGAAGATGTCGACACGATTGGTGTCATTGCAGGCTTGAACGTCGAAGAAGCCGTCTTCCAGCGTGCCGGGATCGCGCAAGGGCATGACGCGGACAAAGCGCTCCCCGACGTACCGCTGCGCGTA
>DASQOS010000069.1:0-6080 GCA_035644375.1 Rhizobacter sp. | reverse complement strand
TGACCCTGTCGACCACGACCGCCAGATCGGCCAGCGTATCGACGTTCGAATCTGCGTCGGGCATGCTGATGTGGAAATGGTCTTCTACGGCGAAAAGGAATTCGACCAAGGCCAGCGAATCCAGACCCTTTTCTCGGATGGAAGCGTGGGGGTCGAGATCGGACGCGGCGATACCGTACTTCTCGTGAATCAAATCCTGCAGTTCCTTCAGCGAGCTCATTGTCAAAACGCCTCTTTGATGTCGTTCAACGATCGATCCTGGATCCAGCGGCATGCAGTGCCCGTGCCAGATGATCGATCTCGTCCATGCCCGGCCTGCATTGCGGCCTCAACTCAGTGCGATCCGATGATATCCGCTGCGACCCACCGGGCGGCGCGTTGCCGCCGGCCCCCGGCCGCCAACGCAACGACGGCAGCGCAAAGGCCAGCCCCAGCAGCGCGCCCGCCACAGCATCCAGTGCCACATGCTGTTTGGTCGCCAGCGTCGAGTAAGCAATGGCAACAAACCAAACCACGTTGGCCAGGCGCAGGGTGAGCGGCGCGCGCACCTGGCGCAGCACCTGGCCCAGGCCGATCGCCGAGAAGATGGCCACGGCCACGTGCATCGATGGACAGGCATTGCCCGGGGCATCCACCCCTTGCAACAACGCAAAACCGGGAAATCCCGACACATCCGGCAGGCGCGGCGCGGGTATGGCGGTCGGCCAGAAGTAAAACAAGAGCAGGCCGGTGATGCACAGCGCGCCGACCCAGAGGCCATAGACCAGCAGCTCCGAAAACCTCAGCTGCAATGCCGGCGCAAACCCGACATACAGCCACAACGAAACATAGGGAAACAGCGCAACGGGTTGGAACGGAATCAAGGGGTCGATCCACGTCAGTGGCATCACCGTCGTCGGGTAGGCAGGATGGCGCAACAGATGGAAATAGCCGATGAAGAAGAGCCATGTGAAGGCGGTGATCCCGATCGTCTTCAAGACGAAATGCCGACGCATGCGAACAGCCAGGCTGGCCCTCCAGGTCTGCGATGGCGAAACAGCCGTCGAAAGCGTCATGGGTCTGTTGATGCGGTTCGGGATTTCAATTTTGTCAGAGCACCCAAGCTGGTTTTGGTCCGCGGGCCCAGCGCCCAAATTGCCGATCTTTTGCGTTCACGGCTGGAACGGCGGCCGATGCAGCGCGCGGCGCAGCAGCAGATTCGGCAGCCGAAGCACGAACTCGGTCATCAAACGAAGGTGCATCCAGGTCAGCAAGCTGTTGTCGCGGCCATAACGAAAATGCGAGACGCCGCCTTCCTCGGCCGAGAGGTACTTGACCGGTGCCGCGAGGTTGAGCGGCTTGACGCCGCGCCAGGCCAGGCGAACCACGGCCTCGGTGTCGAAGTCGAAGCGGCGCATCCACGGTTGACCGCGCATCACCGCGATGAGTTCGGCAATCGGGTAGACGCGAAAGCCATAGAGCGAATCGTCAATGCCGGCACCCAGCGTCTCCAGGTTGGTCCACCAGTTTGAAATTCGCCGGCCGCGCACGCGCAGCAACGGTGCCGTGGCGTCGAACACCGGCCGCCCGAGCACCATCGCGTCGCTGCGCTGCATCGAGGCCTGCATGAACGACGCAATCAGATCGGCCGGATGCTGTCCGTCCGAATCCATGGTCAGCGCATGGCTGAAGCCGGCGGCGTGGGCGGCGTTCAAGCCCTGCAGCACGGCAGCACCCTTGCCGCGGTTGGTGGGCAGCTCGATGAGCTTCAACCCGGGGTCGGCCGCAGCCAAGCGGCGCAGGCCCTCGGGGGTGCCATCGGTGCTGCCGTCGGTGACGACCCACACCGGGTTCCAGTGCGCTCGCGCAGTGCGAACGGTCTCGTACACCTGCGGCCCGGTGTTGTAGCTGGGGATCAGCAGCAGGTGCGTTGTCGATGCGACCGATGCCGGATTCAGCGACGCGTTCATCGACTCAGTTCGTTCTCGAAATAGGTTTCGATGCGCTTGAGCAAACCCTGGTGATCGACCTCCGGCTGAAACCGTTGGCCCAGCCGCACGCGGAACACCATGGGAAATTCGGGGGCGCGCCAGATCGGCCATCCCTTGCTGAGGTACGGCGATTCGGTTTCGATGATGACGGTCTGGACGGGCACCTGCGCCATGTGGGCGATCAGCGTGATGCCCGGAAGAAACCGGTTGACCGGCGGAACGGCGGTGCGGGTTCCTTCGGGAAACATCACCAGTTGGCCGCCTTCTTGCAGGTTGACCACCGCGCTTCGAATCATGCTGTGCGGCGGGTCGTTGCGGATGTACCGCGCCAGTTTGGCGCCGGCGCCGAGGAAGGGGTTTTGCATCAGGCTGGCTCGCATGATGCAGATGCCTCGCGGGATGCGTGCGATGACCAACAGCGCATCCAGCGCGCTCGGGTGATTGGCCGCGATGATGAGGCCCGCATCGTTGTTCAGCACGTCGAGCGCCGTGTAGTCCAGACGCATCACGCCCACCCACTGAAGGCAGGCCCAGAAACCGCGGTAGACGGATGAGATCGCGGCGCGGCCGATGACGACCCCTTGTTGGCGAGACAGAAACGGATACAACACAAAGCAGGCCAGGCTCCAGGTGAGCGACATTGCCCCCAGGTGAAACAGCGCCATGTAGAAGAACACGCCGACGATCAGTTGTTTCAACTGCCTCAATCAGCACCTCGCGCTGCTGGGTTGCGTGGGCATCGCCAGTTGGCTTGCCATTACTCGCTGCTCGACACGGTTTCGGACGAGGTCGTCAGAATCCACGACACCGCGAAACCCAGGGTCAGCGCGGATTTGCGTCGTACCAGCGGGCTGTCTTCGTAGACCGCGCCGCTCAGGTTCTCGTAGCGCACGAAGCCGCCGAGCCAGGTATTGCCCACGCGCCGTGACGTGGAAGCCAGCGTTTGCCAGCCGGCGTAACCACCACGGGCACTGTAAGCAGGACGCTGTGGCGTTGCATAAGCAGGATCGACGCCGTAGTACTGCGCGTGGTATTTGCGATCGGCGAACAGCGGGCCCGTGAGCAGGCCGATGTTCCAGCCGCCATCTGCGCCCGTGACATCGAGATTCAAGTTGGGCGAGAAGGTGAGGCCGACGTACCGGGGCGAGTGCTGAAGTGTGACCGCGGCACGCAGTGGCATGCGCAGATCGAGCCTCCATCGCTTCTTGGGCGATCGGTCCAGCGTGACATTGAGGCTGGGACCGACTTCGGCGTTGCCGGGCAGGTCGGGCATGCCTTCGCGCGCAAGGTTGTTGCCGCGCGTGGGCGCGGAGGCGCCGAAGCTGAGGTCGAGCTTGGCGTCCGGCGAGTCGAACAGCAAGGCCCTTGCGCCGTCGCGATCGGCCTTCAGCCACGTGCCGCGGTACACGATGTAGGGAAACGGCAGCAGATAGGCGTGGCCCTGGTCCGAGCCGCGGTAGTCGGGCAGGCGCAGGCCCGACACCCCAATCCCCAGTTCCCACAGCGGGCGCTGCTTGGGCGCGCTGAGACCGGCGTCGACATCGGGACCGGCCTCGACCGGAACGTCGGCGTGCGCTGCCGCGCCTGCGGACAACAACAGCACGGCGACGGCACGGCGGCGGCTCAAACGACGCTCCGCGGGCGAGAAAATCCGTGCGCCTCGATTTCGACCAGAAGCTCGCTGCGGCAGATGTCGGCGTTCAGATAGATCGCGTCTCGCGCCGCTGGCGTGTCGGGCCCGACGGCGCGCTCGAATACCTCGCGCACGACGCCGAGGTCGTGTGGATGTCGGACGTAAAGGGTGTAGATCATTTCGCTGGCGGGTATCAGCAGCGCCGCGCGCAATTCGGCGGCTTCTCGGACCGCGGAAATGTTGATCAGGCTTTCTTCGGTCTGGCGGCGCACGTCGCCGTCATGCATGCTCTGGTGACCGACGATGCTTGCGGTGCCAGAAATGAACAAGGCGCTGCGGCCGTTTCCCACATCGGCAAGCGCCGCCCGCGAGAACGTCGGCGCACGCGGACCATAGGTCTCGGGGTAGCGGTAGGCGCTCACCTGACGCGGGTTCTCGATCGCCAAGGGCGGCTTGCGGCCCGCCAGAAAGTAGATCCGCAATGGCCCATCGCGCGTGCCCAGGGCGCATGCGGCGGGCGAGCCATCGAAGGCGCTGCGTTGGGCCTCGATGAAAGCCTGCTGACGACCGGCATTGAATTGGCGATAGCGCTCAACGCCACCGGTCTCGACATTGATGTCGGCAAAGTAGTTCCACACGCGCAACAGCTGTGCGCAAGGAGAGGTGGCGAGCACGGCAAACAGATCGGCATAAGCACGCTGGGCCGAGGTTGGCATGCCGAGCAGCTTGTCATCGAGCACGATGCAACCATGCAACCAGTCGCCGTCGGTGGCGTAGTGCACGCAGCCCAGCTGGTCTTCGTGTGTGCCGGTGCTGCTGATCCAGGCGTCCAGCAGCGCCGCATCGGGCGCCAGCAGATCGGCTTGCAGCGCGCCCGCCACTGTTCCGACCCGCCGGCCGCCCAGCAGCTTCGCTGGCACAGCACTGTGGCCCAGCCGAAGCCGGCTAAACGTCAGGGGAGCGGGGAAGGTGAGCTGTTGCGGCTCGGAAACAAAACTCACGGCGCCGAGACCTCGACATCGCGGATGTTGACCAGGAGCCGGTCCAGCCATGCGCTGAGGTTGGCGCCGGCCGGCGCGCCGCCAACGACGAGCACATCACACCGGGACTCGGCGGGAGGGTGGGTGGAGGCAGGCGTTTTCATGCAGCTGATTCAATACGTCGTGGAGCCAGCGGGATGATCATGCGAACACGTGTCGCGGGCATGAAATGACGCCTCGGGCCAGGCCGCGAAGCGTGTGTCGTGCATTGTATCTTCTGCACTCCGCCGGCACGCTCGGCCTGGCGCGCCGGCGTCGACCCTTCGGACCCGACGAAAGTCATCTGCTGCCGGCGTTTCTAGATGTGGGCCCCAAGGCCGCGCTGAGCGCGTCCGCCCCCCGAGGGGAGCAAAGCAAACTTGGGAACGGCCCGGCGTTTCCTTTGGCTAGACTTGTGCGGCCTGATGCGATCGTGTTTTGTCGCGCGACCTCAGGATCAGCGCCATGGCCATGGCATCGCGACCCCTTAAGGAGCTACATCATGAATTGCGTCGTCGAAACCCACCGATCTCTTCGCCTGCGTACCGCATCGGCACTGTTCGTTGCGGTTCTGGCCGCGGGTTGTGCACAAACCGGCGGCGCCAAGGCAGACAGCGCACCGACCGCTGCCCCAGCCCCTGCCCCAGCCCCTGCGCCAGCGGCCGCCGGCACCAAGACGGCAGTGCCATCCGGCAAGATCGGTCCGGGCATGAATGCGCAGGGTCAGGTGGTCGACTCCAAGCTGGTCGAGGCCGGCTACGGTCGGAAGGTCAAGGGACTCGAAGACTGGGAGGGCGAAATCACCGGCAAGTCTGCGCCAAACAGCAAGTTCAACAAGCTGCAGATTGGCATGGGCATGAAGCAGTCCATGGACCTTGCCGGGACCCCGACCGACCAGGGCGCCTACATCAGCGGCAAGGCGTTCATTCCCTTCTATTTCGGTTCAGACAGATACCGCTATGAACTGGTCTACAAGGGCATGGGGCGCTTGATTTTTGCCGGCGGAAGTGGGTTCTATCAGGGCGGCGGCGGCCACCTGATCTGGATCATTCACAACCCCACCGAAGGCGGCTACCGCTGAGCCGCGAGCCGCGCCGCACTTGGGTTTGAAGCGTCGGCGTTGCCGCTTGCCGCGGCCAGCCGGGCCTTATTGAAATGCCACCTCGGCAAAGCTGCGCAGCTTGCGGCTGTGCAGCTGATCGACTCCCTGCTCACGCAGCAACTCGATCGCACGAATGCCGATGCGCAAATGCTGGTCGACGCGCTCGCGGTAGAAATGATTGGCCATGCCGGGCAGCTTGATCTCGCCGTGCAAGGGTTTGTCACTCACGCAAAGTAGCGTTCCGTAAGGCACCCGGAACCGAAAGCCATTGGCTGCGATGGTCGCGCTTTCCATGTCGAGCGCGATCGCGCGGCTTTGGCTGAAGCGCCGCTCGGGGGTCTGATGCGGTAGCAATT
>DASQOS010000068.1:0-2158 GCA_035644375.1 Rhizobacter sp. | reverse complement strand
AAATCGCCTCGTCATCTCGCGCGTGTTCCCGCAGCTGTTTCGTGATCTGCACGTGCAGCACCTGGCTTCGTTCTTCTCCAACCTGCGTGAATCGGTGCTGCGCTGGGCCCCCAAGGGCGATGGGCCGCCGCTGATCGCGCTGCTCACACCCGGACCGCACAACGAAACCTACTTCGAGCACGCGCTGCTGGCGCGCTACCTGGGCTGTGCGCTGGTCGAAGGCAGCGACCTGACGGTGCGCGACGGCCGCGTGTGGATGAAGACGGTGGAAGGCCTGAGGCGCGTGCATGCGCTGCTGCGCCGCCAGGACGACGACTATTGCGACCCGCTCGAACTGCGTTCCGATTCGGCCTTGGGCGTGGCCGGGCTGACCGACTGCGCGCGCCGCGGCACGCTGATGATCGCGAACGCCTTGGGCTCGGGCGTGCTCGAATCCGGCGCGCTGCTCGGCTACCTGCCCAAGCTCAGCGAGCAACTGCTGGGCGAGCCGCTGCGCATGCCGTCGGTGGCCACCTGGTGGCTGGGCGAGCCTGCCGCATTCGAAGATGCGTGGGAGCGGCTCGACAAGATCATCATCAAGCCGCTGGACCGCTCTTCGCCCGAACCTGCCGTGTTCGGCGCCGATCTCTCGGCCGACGAGCGTGTGTTGCTGCACGCCCGGGTGGCCGCGCGGCCGCAGCGTTATGTGGCGCAAGAATGGGTGCATGTGTCGCAGGCGCCGGTGCTGGAACGCGAGGCCGGGTCGCAGCGCGACCACCTGGCGGCGCGCACCGTGGGTCTGCGCGTGTTTGCCGTCGCCACACCGAATGGCTATCGCGTGATGCCGGGCGGCTTGACGCGGGTGGCCGGCGACGGCGATTCACGCGTGATCGCGATGCAGCGCGGCGGGCGTTCCAAAGACACCTGGGTGCTGTCCGATGGGCCGGTGAACGCATCGTTCTCGCTGTTGTCGCGAACCGTCACGGCAGATGATCTGGTCACCTCGCGCGGCAACGTGCCGTCGCGGGCCGCCGAAAACCTGTTCTGGTTCGGCCGCTACGGCGAGCGCTGCGACTCGGCTGCGCGCCTGCTGCGCGTGGCCATCGGCAGCGTGCTGGGTGCGGCCGACGCACGCACCGACGACACGACCGACGGGCTGGTGCCGGCCCTTGAGCTGGCGTATCGCATGGCCTTGATCGACTCGGTGGAAAACCCAGGGGTCGAGCTGTTGCGTGCGGCCACCCACCCCGAAGAAGGCTTGAGCGAACGGCTGCGGCAGCTGTCCCGGGTGGCGTTCAATCTGCGCGACCGGATGTCGGCCGACAACTGGCGCACGCTGAATCAGCTGATCGCCGATCCGGTGTTCCAGCGCGGCAGCTCGCTGCCCTTGGCGCTGGGCTGGCTCGATCGCGCGGTGGCGTCGATGATGACCTTGTCGGGCTTCGTGCTGGACGGCATGACGCGTGGAACCGGGTGGCGCTTTCTGTCGCTGGGCCGGCGCATCGAGCGCCTGTCCAACCAGTGCATCGCGCTGCAGGTGGCCACGCGCGAGGGGCGCAGCGGCGGTCTCGACTGGCTGCTCGAACTGGCGGACTCCACCGTGACCTTCCGTTCGCGTTATCTGGTGTCGCCGGAATGGCTGCCGGTACTCGACTTGCTGCTGCGCGACGACACCAACCCGCGTTCGGTGGCGTTTCAGGTGAAGGGCCTGGTGGAATACATCGCCAAGCTGGAACGTCAGCACGGCCGTTTTGCCAGCGACGTGATGGTGCCGGCGCAAGCCGCATTGCTGGCGCTGAACCCCGACGACCTGCATCCCGAAAGCCTGGCGTTGGCCGCGGTGCTCGACCAGTTGCACAGTGCGGCGCACAGGGTGTCGGACGAGTTGACGCTGAAGTTCTTCTCGCATGCGGACTCGCGCAGCGTTCTGTCGCTGGTGGCATGAAACTGTATGAAGCCCCCACGTCGCTTCGCGTCGAGGTAACCAATGAGCGAACGCTACAACGTCGAACACGAAACCCGCTATGTCTACGCGGCGCCGGTGTCGCAGTCGTGGCAGCTCGCGCGCTTGACGCCGCGCGTTCTGCCGTGGCAAAAGCTGCTGTCGACCTCGATCCAGATCGACCCGCCGCCGGACGAACGGCACGACACTTACGACAGCTTCGGCAACAGCGTCACG